>CAZFKD010000235.1:0-6910 GCA_964519695.1 uncultured Spirochaetaceae bacterium | reverse complement strand
GCGTCCGGCGCGGTCGTGGCCACCTACGACTACGACTGGCGGGCGATCGACATCCCGATCGAGCAGGACGTCGCCGATATGTTGCGGGCCGACCTGAACGTCCAGCGCGCCTACGTCCATCCCCAGGGCTATGTCGTCTATGTGTATGTCGGCTACTACGGCACCACCCGCGGCGGCACGCCCGAGCATACGCCCGAGCTGTGTTATCCGGCTCAGGGCTGGGAGATCCTCGAACGCGAATCGGTCGAGATCGCGGGCGCGGGCGGGTTCGCTGCCCGGGAGTTCGTGGTCGAGAAGGACGGCGATCGCCGTCTCGTCCATTTCTGGTACCGCACCGCCGAAGCGACCGGAATCCGGTCGACGGCCGCGCTGCGCTGGAAGCACTTCTGGGCCAAGCTGGCCGCCGGCCGCGGCGACGGTGCGCTCGTGCGACTCGATACGCCGATCGAGGGCGACGATGTCGCCGGGGCGCGATTGAAGCTCCTGCCGATGGATCGGGCGATCGAGTCCGCGGTCAGCGAGGTCTGGCCGACCGAGCATCGGGCGATGGGGGCGTCGTAGCTCGTGGGCACAGGGCTCGAATTGCCCGAGACGTTTCTCGCGCCCCTCTTCGAGGGAGGCGTGGCGCGCGCGATCGCGCCGGTCGAGGACGCGGTGGCCGAGCTCGCGGTCGAGGAGGCCGCGCTCGTGGTCCGGGCCGTCGAGTCGCGGCGGCGGGAGTTCTCGACCGGCCGCCGCCTCGCACGTCGCCTGCTCGCCGAGCGCGGCATCGCCCCCGGACCGATCCTGCGAGACGAAGATCGGGTGCCGATCTGGCCGGAACGGATCGCGGGCTCGATCTCGCATAGCCGCGAGTTCGCCGTCGTCGCCGTCTGCGACGCGGCGGCCTGCTTCGGCGTCGGGGTCGACATCGAGCCCGACGAGCCCGTGAAGATCGGGGGCGAGCGGCTGGTCTGCACCGACGCCGAGCGCAGCTGGCTCGACGGATTCGACTCGGACGAGGCCGATCGCGGGCGACGGGTGAAGCTGTTCTTCAGCGCCAAGGAGGCGGTCTACAAGGCATTCTATCCGCGCGTGCGGGTCTTCTGGGGCTTCCACGACGTGACGCTCGAGCTCGACGAGCACGCCGGTCGCTTCGTCGCCCGCCTGCCGCCGAGCGCTGGCCGCAGCCATGCGGAGGGCCGCTTCGTGCGCGGCCACGGCACGATCGTGAGTGGCGTGCTCGCGCCCTGAGCGCGGCGCCGCCCGGCGGTCTCGGGCCGATCCGGCACATCAACCGAGCTGGCGGTGCGTCTCGCGATTCCAGTCGGCGATCGGAATGCCGCGCGGGCAGGCCGTCGCGCACGGCGCGCCGCTGCAGCGCAGACAGGCCTCCGCATCCCGGCCGATCGACGCGTACTCCCGCGCGGCGACCTTCGGAATCCCGTAGTCGAAGGAGTACATCCGCGTCCGCATCACGTCCGGAATCGAAACGCCGGCCGGACACGCAGAGAGGCAATCGCCACAACCGACGACGCAGCTCGTCCCCGCATGGCGGGATTCGTAGCGGGCGAGCAGCGCGAGATCCGCGAGATCGCGGGGGCCGGAGCCCGAGGCTTCGACATACTCGTCGATCATCTCGCGGCTCGTCATCGATACGACGAGACCATCGATCGCCGGCTCCGAGAGAACCCAGCGAAACGCGGATTGCGCGAAGGTCCGGCCCGCCGACTCGAAGGGCCGCATGTCGTTCTTGCGCGCGCCCTGGAGCGTCTTCATGACCATCACGCCGACGCCCGCCGCCTTCGCGCGCGCGAGCATCTCGGGCAGCAGCGGCTGGGTCGTCACGAAGTCGAACGACGCGGCGAGATCCTGCAGATAGCGCTTCACCTGCTCCTTGTAGGAGGGCGTCTGCGCGAAGTTGTAGGCGACGAGGATCACGTCGACGAGCTTTGCGTCGAGCGCATGACCGAGACATTCGACGAGGCGGCCGGAATGGCCGGAGATGCCGATCGCGCGGATCTTGCCCTCGCGCTTCGCGCGCTCGGCGAAGGCCTGCCATTCGGGGCTGTCGAGGCGCTCGAGCTCGTTGACGGCGTGGTTCAAGTAGATGTCGACGTAGTCGGTCCCGAGGCGACGCAGGCTCGTCTCGAGCACCTTCATCTGGTGGGCGGCCGTGAGGTCGGGGCGCGCCCAGAACTTCGAAGTCAGCGTGACCTCGTGACGTCGACCGCGAAGCGCGCGGCCGAGCACGCTCTCGGCGCGGCCCTCGGTGTAGCCCTCGGCGGTATCGAAGTGGGTGATGCCCCGCTCGAGCGCGTGGAGGACGAGCTGCTCGTCGTGCTCGAGGCTGAAGGTTCCGAAGCTGATGTCGGGAATCTCGATGCCGGTCCTGCCGAGCGTCGATCGACGTCGGATGACTGGCGACGACCCGCCGCCCGCCGGCAGGGCGGAATCAGCCGCGCCGGCGCGGGTCGCATCGAAGCCGACACCGGGGAGGGCGAGCCCTGCACCGAGAGCGGCTCCGCGCCGGATGGACTCGCCGAGGAAGACGCGTCGGGTCCAATCGCGGTCGCGCGAGCCGTCGCCGGAAGGTGCGCCCGCTCCCGTCGCGGAGCGGTCCTGGGATCGCCCCGCCACCGCTTCGATGTCCGTCCGTTCCGGATCCCGGGCCATGCAATGCCCTCCGCGTGGTGACCGGAATGCAAAGGCCGCGACCGACTCTCCCGCGAGAGACCGGTCGCGGCCAATCTAGCAACACCCCGTCGGCTCGCAGCGCGGCGGCATCCGTTCAGGCCGCCCGAAGTCGGTGCCCCGAACTCATCCTCACGGCGCGACCGGCACGATCTGGATCAGGATCGGCGGGGCGAGCGGGGACCCCCCCGTCGAGAGACGCGTCACCTCGAGGTCGTCCCAGTATTTCTGACCCGCTCCCGCAGACCAGACACCGATCGTGCCGTCGAGGGCCCGGCCGCTGGAGGCGTCGAGACATTCGGCCTGGGGCCCCGTCGGCTCGGCGTCCCCCTGACGCCAGACCTTGGCCTGGATCCGGTTCTGGCTCGCCTCGCTCGTGATCGTGAGCGTGAACGCGTACCAGGTATTGATCGTCGGGACGACGCCTGTGCTCGCGTTCGCGCAAGTCAGCCCGGGCACACCGGCGATCGTGAACGCGCCGCCCGCGCTGCTGCCCAGACGGTAGTAGCGCGCCTGGCTCGGGAACCGGCTGTAGCTGGTCACACCGGCCGAGCCCGTCGCCGAGGTCAGGGCCAGACGTCCGCTGAGCGTCGAGCTCGCGAAGCTCGTGGGCGGTGTCTCGAGATGGGAGTGGATGTCGTTCGCCGTCGAGCTGGTCGCGAGCATCCGATTGCCGCCGATGTCGGCGATGCCGAAGAGCGCGTCGTTCGGGCTCAACGAGAAGCCGGAGCCCGTATCGACCCAGCCGCTCACGACCGTTCCGACCGCGGAGGTCGCGAAGTCCTGGCGTGCGACGGCACCGGGCGCGGGCGGGATCGTCTGGCCCGCACCGAGCACGGGATCCTCGCTTCCACCGCCACCCCCCCCACCACCGCCACCAGCAGGCGCACGCAGTCGCTCGTTCGAGTAGGGGCTCACGAGGCTACCCGCGCCGACGGCGCGGAGCGCGATGTACACGGTGGCGTCGTCGGGCACGACGATCGAGCTCTGGTGCACACCGGCGGCGTCCACGCTCGGATTCGAGAGCGTAAAGACCTGCTCGTAATTGCCCTGGGAGGGGCCGACATGGGCCTCCCAGCGCTCCACGTCGCCGGGTCGTGCGTGGGTCCATCGGAGGACCTCGGTGCGCGCATGAGCGGCGCCGGCCGAGACGAGCGAAGCGGCGAGGACCGCCAGCCCGAGGCGGTTCGTGCAGCGGGCTCGGCCGGAGGATCGACTCTGGAACATCATCTGGGCACTCCTCTTCGCGTCGTCTCTTCGCGGGGGTCTGTTTGCGGGGGTCTCTTCGCGGGGTTCGTTCTCCGGCTCGGTTTGCCGGATCGCTCGGCCGGGTTCGTCGGATTCAGGTCGACGCGATTCCCGTGGCCTCTCGGCTGGGACGCCGCGCTGCGTTCCGGGGTGAGTTTCGGAAGGCGAGCAGGGCAGGCCCGTGACTGCAGTCACAGCCCTCGGGAATCACGCTGGAATACGACGCTCGACCCGCGACCGTGAAATCGCCTCCTCCTCGTCGTTGCGCGCGCAAAATAGCGCCTCGCGCGCGAGACGGGGACGCCAAGCAGCCCGACCCGAGATGGCGTGCGCGGCGCCCATCCTGGGTCAGGCGCCTAGACGCTGAGGAGCGGGGCGATGATCGTGCGCTGGATCTCGGAGGTCCCCGAGTAGAGCTTGCTGCCGGTGGCATCGCGCAACTCGCGCTCGATCTCGTATTCCGTCATGTAGCCGTAGCCCCCGTGGATCTGGATCGCCTCCTGGGCACAGGCGACCCACGACTCGGAGATCCAGAGCTTCGCGAGGGCCGCCTCCAGGAAGATGCTCTTGCCCTGATCCTTCTTCCATGCCGCCTGATAGAGCAGCGAGCGAGCGGTCTCGACCCGCAGCTTCATGTCGACCAGCTTCGACGCGACGAGCTGGAAGTTCCCGATCGATTCGCCGAACTGCTTGCGCTGCCGGGCGTAGGCGAGGCAGGCATCGAGCAGCCGCTGCATTGCACCGACGGCGGGTGCGAGGATGCAGCCCCGCTCCCAGGTCATCGAGTCGGTGAAGAGGTTCTTGCCGGCGCCTTCCTTACCGAGGCGGTTTTCGACGGGGATGCGGAGGTCGTCGAAGAAGAGCTCGGCCATCGGCGAGGTCCGCATGCCCATCTTCTCGAGCTTCTTTCCGACCTGCAGCCCGGGCGTGCCCTTCTCGACGAGGAAGGCGGAAACGCCGCGCGCTCCCTTCGCGGGATCGACGGTGGCGAAGACGAGCAGGAGGTCGGCGACGTTGCCGTTCGAGATGAACGTCTTGCTGCCGTTGAGGACGTAGTGGTCGCCCTGGAGGATCGCGGTGGTGCGCAGGCTGTAGGCGTCGGAGCCGGAGCCGGGCTCGCTCATCGCGTTGCCGCCGATCCATTCGCCCGAGACGAGGCGCGGCAGATATTTCGCCTTCTGCTCCGGGGTCCCGAAGGCGAGCAGCGGCATCTCCGCCGTCCACATATGGGCATTGATCGAGAAGGAGAGGCCGTTGTCCCGGGAGCCCTCGCCGAGGGCCTCGAGGGCGCCGACCGTCGTGAGTGCGTCGAAGCCGAGGCCGCCGTACTCCTCGGGGACGCAGAGGCCGTGGATGCCCATCTTGGCGCAGGCGTCCCAGCCGGCGCTGTTGAAGATTCCTTCGCGGTCGCGTTCGACGAGGCCTTCGTTCAGGCTTCCGCGTGCGAACTCGCGAATCGCATCGCGCAGCTCGGTCTGCTGCTTCGTCCACGAGAAATCCATCGGGAGGGCTCCTCCGGCCGCGCGGTCGCCCGCCGGGTCGGGACACGTCAGGGGCGGGTCTTCAACCCCTGTTCTTCAACTGCTGGTAATCGACTTTATCCGTCGAAGTCTTCGGCAACAGGGCATGGAACGAGAACGTGTCCGGCACCATGTAGACCGGGATGCGCTCGCTGCAGAACTTCTTGAGCTTGATGAGCGAGAGCTTCTCGCCGCTCTTCGTGCTGAGATGTGCACGGATGAGGACGCCCGCCGCCTCGTCGGGCACCGCGACCACGGCCGCCTCGAGGATCTCCGGATGCTGATAGAGGCAGGCTTCGATCTCGCCGAGCTCGACCCGGTAGCCGCGCTTCTTGACCATCCGGTCGCGCCGGCCCAGGTAGATGTAGCCGTGCTCCGGATCCTCGCGGACGAGATCGCCGGTCCGGTACCAGCGATCGTCGCTTCGATCCGGCAGGAAGGCCTTCGCCGTCTGCTCCTCCAGATTCCAGTAGCGCTGGAGCACCGACGGACCGGCGATGCAGAGCTCCCCCTCGGATCCGCGCGCGACCTCGCGGCCCTCCGGATCGACGACGATCGCGCGCAGGTGGGCACAGACCGGACCGATCGGATAGGGATCCCTGCGGTCTTCGGGGACGACGGGCGGGATCTCGTACCAGGTGCAGACGTTCGTCTCCGTCGGCCCGTAGAGATTCAGGAAGCGCTTGCCGGGCCAGAGCTGCATGAGGCTCCGGAGATGGACGACGGGGAAGACCTCGCCGGCGAAGCAGACGATGCGGACGCGGCCGTGGTCGCGGGTCGCGAGCTCGCCGTGCTGGACCAGCATCGTCAGGATCGACGGCGCCGAATACCAGATCGTGATGCCGGTCCGTTCGATCCATGCGGCGAGCTCGCCCGGCCGCTTGCCGACCTCTTCGTCGATCAGAACGAGGGTCGCGCCGTGCTTGATCGCCGTGTAGATGTCGAGGATCGAGAGATCGAAGTGGAAGGGCGCGTGCGACGAGAAACGATCGTCGTCGCGCGGCGAGAGCACGTCGCTGCACCAGTCGACGAAGCAGGTCGCGTTGCGCTGGGAGAGCACGACGCCCTTCGGCTTTCCCGTCGAGCCCGAGGTGTAGAGGATGTAGGCGAGATCGTCCGGCCCGACCTCGGCGCTGCGACCTGCCGTCGCCGTTCCCTCCGCGGCGTCGCAGCCGTCGAGGCAGCGCGCGAGGCTCGAGCCGTCGTCCGGCGTCTCGATCTCGAAGAGTCGCGGGCTCGCGCCCTGAGTCGCGAGCGCCTGGGCGAGTGCCGCAGCCGCGGGGCGCTCGACGAAGCAGGCCTTCACGCCGCAATCGGCGAGAATGAACGCGCCGCGGGACGCCGGCGCCGAAGCGTCGACGGGTACGTAGGCTGCGCCCGCCTTCAGGATGCCGAAGATCGCGGCGATCGCATCGATCGATTTGTGGACGAAGAGGCCGACCCGATCGCCGCGCCCGACGCCGAGCGCG
>CAZFKD010000234.1:834-6924 GCA_964519695.1 uncultured Spirochaetaceae bacterium | reverse complement strand
CCAAGGAGGCCGAGTTCGCCCATCTCCGAGAGGATCTCGCGATCGAAGTGCTCCTGCCGGTTCGCCTTCAGGACCCGGGTCATGAGGCGGGCCTGGGCGTAGTCGCGCGCACTGTCGCGGACGAGGCGCTCCTCGTCGGAGAGCTGTTCGTCCAGCAGGAGCGGATCGGACCAGTCGAATCCGGGGCGCGAAGAGGCCATGGACGGGGAATCTCCGAGAGCCGCGGCGGCGCGCGGTCCGGACCGGCGGTGCGTCCGCCGGCCGTGGCGACCCGGATCGATGTAGCACGCGGGTCGACTTGCCGCTCCGCGGCGCAGACGCGAAGGTCTCGCGATCGGGGCGGCCGGGAGGGTGCGCGAGCCGGGCGGGCGCCATCGCCGGGGAGATTGCATGCGGCTGAGGATCGATCCCGAGCGGCCGGCGCCGCGCAAGCTCGAGCAGGCCATCCTCGCCCTGCGGCGCGACCAGGTCATCCTCTATCCGACGGATACGGGTTACGCCTTCGGCTGCGCCCTCTCGAGCCGCAAGGCGATCGCGCAGATCCGCGTCCTGAAGGGCCACGACGAGCGATCGCGCAAACCGCTCGCGATGATCGTCAACGCGCTCTCCGATTTCGGGCGCTACGCGGTCATGCCGACGAGCGTCTTCCGCACCGTCCGCCGCATCCTGCCCGGCGCCTACACGATCGTCCTCGAAGCCAGTGCCGAGGTGCCCCGCGAGATGCGCAATCGCGACGGCGAGATCGGCCTGCGCATGCCCGACCTCGCGGTCTGCCGGATGCTGGTCGACCTGCTCGGCGAGCCGCTCGTCTCGGGCTCGGTCACCTCGGGCGACGACGAGCCCGCGCTCGAGGATCCCGAGGAGCTCGAGCGGATCTACCGGGGCCGGATCGAGGTCGTGATCGACGTCGGCCCGCTCTGGCCCGAGCCCTCGACGATCCTGCAGGCGCGAGGGAGCGAGTTCGAGATCACGCGTGTGGGCAAGGGCCCCGTTCCGGGGGGCTGACGAAAAGCGTTATGCTGGGGCCGCCCGAACCGCCTCCTCGGAGGCCCCCCCCAACCGAGGCGAGCATGCAACAACTGAGCGGACTCGACGCGACCTTCATCAACGTCGAGACCAACAGCGCGCCGACCCACATCAGCGGTCTGGCCATCTACGACCAGTCGACCGCGCCGGGCGGGCTGGTGACCTTCAAGGGCATCCTCTCGAACATCGAGTCGCGGCTGCATCTCGCGGACTGCTTCCGGCGCCGGCTGGTCGAGGTCCCGCTCGGGATCGACCATCCCTACTGGATCGAGGATCCGGACTTCGACCTCGAGTTCCATGTCCGCCACATCGCGCTCCCGAAGCCCGGCGACTGGCGCCAGCTCTGCATCCAGGTCGCGCGCCTGCACGCGCGGCCGCTCGATCGCGGCAAGCCGCTCTGGGAGATGTACGTGATCGAGGGCCTCGACGGCGTCGAGGGCATGCCGCCGGGCAGCTTCGCGCTCTTCACGAAGGTCCATCACGCCGCGATCGACGGCGTCTCCGGCGTCGAGATCACCGCCGCGCTCCACGACCTGACCCCCGAAGGCCACGCGATGCCGCCCGAGCACGAATGGATCGCCGAGTCGCCGCCCTCGGGCGTCGAGCTCGCGCTGCGCAGCGCCGTCAACAACGTTCGCCAACCGCTGCGCTTCGTCCGATTGCTCGGCCAGGCGGCGCCGCCGGCGATCCGGGCCCTGCTCGAGCGGCGGGATCAAGAGGACGACGAGGACGTCTCGCGCGAGGTGCCCCGCACGCGCTTCAACCGCAAGGTCTCTCCGCATCGCGTGTTCGAAGCTCGAACGTTCCAGCTCTCGGACGTGAAGCAGATCCGCAAGAGCGTTCCCGGTTCGACCGTCAACGACGTGATGCTCGCGGTCTGCAGCGGCGCGCTGCGCCGCTATCTCGAGAAACATCGCGAGCTGCCCCTCGAATCCCTCTCGGCCTTCGCGCCGATCTCGACGCGGACCGAGGCGCAGCACGGCACGGCGGGCAACCAGGTCTCCGGCATGTTCGTCCGGCTCCACACCGACGAGAGCGATCCGATCGAGCGCCTGCGCAAGATCCATCGCACGACCGTCAGCTCGAAGGAGATCACGGCGGCCGTCGGTGCGCGCAGCATGACCGACGTGACCCAGACCCTGCCGGGCGCGCTCGCGGGCATCTCGGGACGGCTGATCGCGCGCACCGGCCTGATGAGCCGCATGCGTCCGATCGCGAACTGCGTCGTCTCGAACGTCCCCGGCCCGCAGATCCCGCTCTACTTCACCGGCGCGCGCATGGTCGCGAGCTACGGCCTCGGCCTCCCGATGGCCGGGATCGGCCTCTTCCACGCGATTCTCAGCTACAACGGCGCGATCGCGGTCTGCGTGACCTCGTGCCGGGACCAGATGCCGGACCCGGCGTTCTACGCCGACTGCGTCGACGCTTCGTTTCGCGCGCTGCGGGAGGCGGCGGTCGCCTGAGCCGATCGCCGAAGAGCGTCCGAAGCATGCCCGAAGACGTCTACACCCATGGTCACCACCCCTCCGTCCTGCGCAGCCACACCTGGCGGACGGCGGAGAACTCGGCGGCCTATCTGCTGCCGCATTTGCGGTCCGGCCTCGATCTGCTCGACGTCGGCTGCGGCCCCGGAACGCTGACGGTCGATCTCGCCCGGCGGGTCGCGCCCGGGCGGGTCGTCGGTCTCGACCGCTCGAGCGAGGTCGTCGATGAGGCGCGTCGCCAGGCCGAGGGCGCGCGGGTCGCGGTGGAGCTGATGCCCGGCGACGTCTATGCCCTCGACTTCCCGGACGCGCGCTTCGACGTCGTCCACGCCCACCAGGTCCTGCAACACCTGACGGATCCCGTCGCCGCGCTGCGGGAGATGCGGCGGGTCACGCGCCCGGGCGGTCTCGTCGCCGTGCGCGACAGCGACTACGCGAGCTTCGCCTGGGCGCCGCGCGATGCAGCGCTCGAGCGCTGGCTCGAGGTCTACCGCGCCGTCGCGCGCCGCAACGGTGCCGAGCCAGATGCAGGCCGCTTCCTGAAGGGCTGGGCGCAGGTGGCGGGATTCGAGCGGATCGAGGCGACGAGCTCGACCTGGTGCTTCGCGACGCCGGAGACGACGGCGTGGTGGGGCGATCTCTGGGCGGAGCGGTGTGTCCACTCGGCGTTCGGGGAGCAGGCGGAGCGCTACGGGCTCGCGTCGCGCGTGGAGCTCGAGGGGATCGCGGCGGCCTGGCGGCGCTGGTCGCAGCAGCCCGACGCATGGTTCGCCGTGCTGCACGGCGAGGTCGTCGCGACGCGCTGATTCCGAAATGCGCGCCTAACGCACGACGCCCCGGGCGCGCAGTCCGGCAATGCCGTCGGCGGCGAGCCCGAGCTCCGCGAGGATCGCGTCGCCGTGTTCGCCGTACAGCGCGGCGGGCGGGGTCGGGGCCGGGATCGTCTGCGAGAAGCGCGCCGCCGCGCGCGTCCGGCGATAGCGGCCGTAGACGGGATGGATCGCTTCGACGACGGTGCCGTTGTGGGCGATCTGCGGATCGACGAGCACCTGCGGGTGATCGAGGATCGGCGCCGCCGGGACCTCGCATTCGAGCAGGCGCCGATAGGCCTCCTCGGTCCCGAGCTTCGCCAGGCCGAGCGCGACGGCCTCGGTCCGCTCGCGCATGTTCTCAGGCCGCAGCATCGCGCGGCCGCGCTGGCCCGGGGATCCTGCGAGGTCGTCGCGGCCGACGGCGCGCAGGGTGCCGCGCATCTGCTCGGCGGTGCCGGCCCAGACGACGAGCTGGCCGTCGCGGGTCGGCGTCAGCTGATAGCGCTCGCCGGGCACCATCGGATTTTCGACGTCGTCGCCGACGAGGGTGTGGCGGAGCATGCCGTCGGGCCAGAAGAAGACGAGCCCCGCGTCCAGCATGGAGACACGCACGTGCTGGCCGGGGGCGCCGCGCTCGCGGGCGAAGAGGGCGGCGGTGATCGCCTGGGCGAGGGTGTAGGCGGTCGCCTTGTCGACGATCGCGTTGCGCACGAGGTCCGGGATCGGGACCTCGGGGTTCAGCTGGGCGGCGACCCAGCCGGTCAGCGCCTGGAAGATCGGGTCGTAGCCGCGCCGGCCGGCGTAGGGGCCGTCGTCGCCGTAGCCCGTGACCGAGGCGTAGACGAGGCGTTCGTTGATGCGGCGCAGATCGGGCTCGGCGACGCGCAGGCGTTCGGCAGCGCCGGGACGCCAGTTCTGGACGAAGACGTCGGCGTCGCGCACGAGCGTGTAGAGGAGCTCCCGGCCCTCCGCCGTCTTCAGGTCGATGCCGATCGAACGCTTGCCGTGGTTGCAGTTCGCGTAGAGGCCGGCCATCCCGGCGCGGTAGTTGGAGAGCTGGCGGCTCTCTTCACCATGCCCGGGCGGCTCGACCTTGATCACGTCGGCCCCCTGCTCGGCGAGCATCATCACGCCGAGCGGGGCGGAGATCACCTCGCCGACCTCGATGATGCGAACGCCTGCGAGCGGTCCGGCCATCTGCGCTCCCCTTTCGAATGCGTTGCCGTTGCCGACGCGCCAGCGACTCCCGTTCGCGGGCGTGAGGCGTCTGCAGCCGCCCCTCGGATCTTCATCCCGTCGACGTCCGCGCAGCGGCAGCATGCAGCGCGTCGGCAGTCTCGCCCATGTCCTGGGAAAACCCTACAGGACGACTCTGTCCAGCCCGAAATCCAGTCTGGACCCAGCGTGTCCGGAGCAAAGCCATGAGCAAGATCCTCGGTTGGAAGGCCCTCGTCCTCGCGTCGTCGATCGCGATGAGCCCCTCCTCGGCTTCGGCGATCGGCAGCGTCACGGCAGGCGACGTGACCTTCGCCTATACGAACAACTTCACGACGACCACGAACAACACGGTCGACGTCGACTTCACGGGCGCCGGCACCGGCGACATGGCCTTCGAGTCGTGGTGGTTCTATCGGGTCTCGGGCGGCACGCGCGAGTCGGCCTTCGGAAACCCGGACATCGAACTCTATGACGGCTCCGTCGGGCGCCTGACCTGGAACGATCCGGCCGCCTCGGGTCTGTTCTCGGCGGCGCTCTCGTTCGAGGTCTTCGATACCGGCGTCGATCGCGGCAACCTCTTCCAGAATCTCCGCATCTCGAATACCAGCGGGTCGGATCTGTCGATCGACATCTTCCATTATTCGGATCTCGATCTCGGCGGGACGCCCGGAAACGACCGGGCGGCGCTCGGCTCGAATCCGGACGGGATCCAGATCAACATCAGCGACACGACGCAGACGGCGCCGATCGTGGGCTACGGGGCGAACGCCTATCGCGTCAGCCAGTACGCGCAGATCCTCGCCGCCCTGACCGATACGGGCGTCACCAACTTCGCGAACACGGGCCTGCCGCTGAACAACCGCGACGTCACCGTCGGGTTCCAGTGGACCGTCACGATCGCGGCCGGCGCGCATCACGACTTTCTGACTCAGTGGGGCAGCAACGCGCCGCTCCTCGATCCCTCGGTCACCGTCATCCCCGAGCCGGGCACGGCGATCTTGATGGGCCTCGGCCTGCTCGCGCTGGCGATCCCGCCGCGCGAGGACCGGACTGCCTGAGCCGCGGCGGCCGGCGGCGTGGCCCCCGGGCCCGTGGCCAGCCGCCGCGGGCCCGGTCCCGATCGCCCGGCCCCGCGCAGTCTTCTCAGCGCCTGCTAACGTCGCGCCCCACCACGAATCGGGGCCGACGATGAACATGCAGGTACAGGGCCGGATCCACACCGCATTCGCCGAGGCGCAGGTGACCGAGCGCTTCAAGAAGCGCGAGTTCGTGCTCGAGCTCGACGCCGCCTCCCGCTATCCGCAGCTCGTGCTCTTCCAGCTGACGGGCGACCGCTGCGCCGTACTCGACGAATTCGGGGCGGGGGACGCGGTCAGCGTCGAGTTCAGCCTGCGTGGCCGCGAATGGAAGAGCCCGAAGGGCGAGACCCGCTATTTCAACAGCCTCGAGGTCTGGTCGATCGAGCGCGCGGGCGACGAGGGCGGGATGCGCGCCGGTGGCGGCTTGGTCGAGAGCGGGTCGTCGCGTACGCGCGACGAGCCGCCGCCCCA
>CAZFKD010000234.1:0-824 GCA_964519695.1 uncultured Spirochaetaceae bacterium | reverse complement strand
TACGGACGACGACGAAATTCCCTTTTGATCGGGCCGGCGGCGCGCGGGGCTCCTCGTCATGGTTCCGGGCCCCGGCGGTACGTGGGTCCCGGTTTCGGGCCCCGGTGATCCGGACACGAGCGATGAACCAGACGAGCGGAGAAGAACATGGGTGCCCAGGACGTAGGCGACCTCGAGAAGATCCGGATCGGCATCGAGCGATGGCTGGCAGCGCGACTGCCGGACCGGCAGGGCCTGTCGATCCCGGCCCTCGACTTTCCGAAGGCGAGCGGCGAGAGCAGCGTGACGCTGATCCTCGAGGCCCGGTCGCGCTTGCATGGAGAGGAGCGCTTCGTGCTGCGGATGGCGCCGCCGGTGAGCCAGGTCTTCGATCGGCACGATCTGAAGATGCAGTTCGACATGATGACGATCATGACCCGCGAGGGGCTGCCGGCGCCGCCGCTCGTCGGCTACGAGCCCGATGCGTCGGTGCTCGGGAGCGATTTCTACGTCATGGGATTCCGCGCGGGGCGGATTCCGTCGGACAATCCGCCGATGATGATCGCGGGCTGGCTGAAGGACGAGGTGACCGCGGAGCAGCGGACGAAGATGTGGACCTCCGCCGTCGACGTCCTCGCCCGCATCCATCAGATCGATCTCGCGAAGCACGACTTCTCGCGTCTGCCGCGCGCGGGCCGCGGCGAGCCCCTCGTCGCGCAGGAGATCCGGACCTTCGACACCATGTTCAAGCCGGCGCTCCGCCCGGTCGTCGATGCGCGCATCCTCGAGGGCTGGGAGCTGCTGCAGAAGACGGTGCCGAACGGCGGTACGCCGGCCTTCTGCTG
>CAZFKD010000233.1:0-6937 GCA_964519695.1 uncultured Spirochaetaceae bacterium | reverse complement strand
TCGTCGCATCGTGCGCGACGCGGACGACGGGGTCCCCGGCCGTGACGCGCCCCGGCTCGACCACGCGCAGGTAGTAGCCGACGCGCAGGCTCGCGAGGAAACGCTTCGGAAAGCTCGCATCTTCGAACAGACGGGCGAGCTTGAGGCAGGGCTGCCGCGGCTGGCTGACCTCGAAGCAGGCGCTGCCGATCCGGAATCGGTCGCCGATGAAGACCTCGGCGTCGGGAACGCCTGCGAAGGTGAAGTTCTCGCCGAAGGCACCGGGGCCGAGGTCGGAGCGGGCGAGCCGCTCACGCCACCAGGCGGTATTCGAGTCGTCGTAGGCATAGACTGCCTTGTCGACACCGCCGTGCACCGAGAGATCCGCTTGCACGTCACCCGCGAGACCGAGGCGTCCCGCCTCGACCGGCCCTTCGACGGGAGACTTGAAGATGCTCGTACGCAGCAGCTTTCCCTGCCATTCGACGTCTCGGGGGGCTCCGACGCTGATGGCGAGCAGGCGCGGCTCCGGCGCAGCGGGATCGGAAGCAGGCATGGGTCCAGGATACGCGAGCCGCACTATCTTCGGCGAAAGGCTTCGAGGCGAGGGGCGGCTGACCGAGCGCTGGATCGCGACGCGGGGCTGTCGTCTGGTCTGCCGTCTGGCCTGGAGGAGGGACGATGAGAGAAGGAGGCGAGCTCGTCTTCGTGGCGGTCGGCGCGAATCTCGGCGATCGGGAGGCGACCTTCGCTGCCGTCGTGCATGCCCTCGAGAGCGAATCGGATCTCCTGCTGCTCGGCGCATCGACGGTTTACGAGACGGATCCGATCGGGCCGGCGGGTCAGGACGCCTATCTCAACGCGGTCGTCGGTCTTCGCAGCTGGCTCTCGCCGATCGAGCTGCTGCGCCGATTGCAGTCGATCGAAGCCCTGCTCGGCCGGGATCGCTCGGGCCGGGCCGCGCGCTGGGGACCGCGCGCGGTCGACCTCGATCTGCTCTTTTTCGGGGAGCGCTGCATCGAGCTGCCGGAGCTCGTCGTCCCGCATCCGCGTGCCCACGAGCGGGCCTTCGTGCTGATGCCGCTCGCCGAGCTCGCGCCGTCGCTCGTCCATCCGCGGATCGGCGTGACGATCGGGGAGCTGGTGCGGGCCCATCTCGAGACGGAAACGGTGCGGCCCTGGCGGCGGCCGGCGGGTTGGCCCGGAGCTCGTCCGGAGGCGGGCGCCGGATTCGTGGAGTCGGAAGGGTGGAGGTGAGGCCGGCATGGCGATCGCGGCGATCAGCATCTCACCGGTCGGCGTCGGGGTTTCGGTCTCGCGCTACGTCGCGGCGGCGATCACCGTGCTCGAGGCGCAGGATCGCGTGCGCTGGCGGCTCGACTCCATGTTCACGACGCTCGAGGGCGATCCCGAGGACCTGTTCGCGCTGATCGCGGCGATGCAGGAGGCCGTGTTCGCGGCCGGAGCGGTGCGTGTCGGGACGGTGATCAAGATGGACGAGCGGCGCGACAAGCCGGCGGTCCGGATGGAGGAGAAGGTCCGCGCGGTCGAGGATGTGCTCGCGGCTCGACGGGGCACCGGTCGCGTGATCAAATAAGCGATCGATCCGGTCAGTAAATTGCCGACTCGATCGGCCTGTAGTACTCAGAAAAATTCGAAGACGCCCGATCTGAATCCCCTGGAACGGGCGATCCGAGCCCGTTTGGTCGAGGAATTCCCCCCGATGGCCCTGGTCGCAGTCGATGCACTCGCTCGAAAACCTTTTGCCGACGAGGTCTTGGGCCTGATCCAGCGCGATGAGCTGGAGAGCTGGTCGGCGCAGCAGATTTTGACCTGGGCAGTCGAGAAATTTCATCCGCGGCTCACGCTCTCTTCGTCGTTCGGTGCGCCAGAGGGCATGGTCCTGATCGACATGCTCCACGCGATCGATCCGGCGACCCGGATCTTCGTCCTCGATACGGGGCGCCTCCATGCCGCGACCTACGACCTGATCGACCGCGTCCGAGACCGCTACGACAAACAGGTCGAGGTCGTGTTCCCGGACGCGGGCGAGGTCCAGGCGATGGTGCGCGCCAAGGGCGTGAACGCCTTCTACGAGTCGGTCGAGAATCGCAAGCAATGCTGCCAGGTCCGCAAGGTGCTCCCGATGCGCCGGTATCTCGCGGATTTCGACGCCTATGTGACGGGGCTCCGGCGCGACCAGAACCTGAACCGCGCGCAGACGCGCAAGCTGGCGATCGATCCCGGCATGGGCGGAATCGTGAAGCTCGCGCCGCTGGCGGACTGGACCCACGAGCGCATCCTCGACTACGTCGGCGAGCACAAGGTCCCGGTCAATCGCCTCCATCGCGAGGGCTATCCGTCGGTCGGCTGCGAGCCCTGTACCCGCGCGATCGGCCCCGGCGACGATCCGCGGGCCGGGCGTTGGTGGTGGGAGAGCGACGGGTTGAAGGAATGCGGGATCCACGTCCAGGCGGAATCCGACGGTTCGGGCATCTGAGAGGCCGTGCGGGGCCGGATCGCGCGTCGCGGGCGCGCGGGGTCGACGCCGTCGGGTGTGATCCGTGTCCTCAAGCGGATTCCGCCCCTGGCCGATGGCGCGGGACGACCAGAACGAACGATCACCCGGCGCGTCGCCAGGTCGGTCGCCGTGCGGTCCGAATCCGGCGAGGTGCCTGCGCGATGCGCATCCAAGCGAAGCTCTGGAGACGGCTCGGCGACGTCAGCGGCCTGGCCTGTCTGATCGCGACGCTCTCGCTCCTCTCGCCCGGGGTCGATGTCGTCCGTGCCGACGACGCGCCCCTGATGAGCGTCGACCCGGCGCTCGTCGCCGCCGCCGAGCGGGCCGCACGGTCCGGATCGCCCCCCGATCCCGCGCGCCCCGCGCCGGTCGAGGCTTCGCCCGAGCCGGTCGCACCGGCCGCAGAGGTCATCAATCCCTTCGTGCCCGTCGACGAAGCCGACAAGGCGAGTCGCCCCGGCGTCTCGGGCATCGAGATCCAGCCGGGCGTCGTGGTCCTCAATACCCGCGGATACAACTACGGCCCGCCCCCGACGCCGCTGACGCCGGAAGCCCTCGCCCAGGAATCCGCCCCCCGCTGAGCGCTCCGGGGCCGAATGCCGGCCCGCCGCGCCGAGCCCGGGCCCTTCCTTCGCTACTTTCCGGCCGCGCCTCGTGAAGTCGGCGGACCGGTCGGGCTCGCTCGCGCGTGCTCTCGCGCCGCCGGCCCGCGGGTCGCACCGGGAGCGCGCGTCTCCCGGCCGCCTCCGCGCAGGCGAACCCGAGAGGCGCTCGTTCGATGCATTCCGATACGACGCGATGGATACGGCAGCTGACGGGCACGCTCGCCGCGATCTGGGCGCTGCTCGGCATCGGCCTCTCCGTCTTCGTCCTCGTCTCGCCCCGGACCGGCCCCCATCTGCCCGTGCGCACGTCGATCATCGCCGGCATGCCCATCGTGCATGCGATGAGCGCCGCCGCCGCGGCGCTCGGTGTCGAGGAGGGCGACCAGCTCCTCAGCGTCGACGGCGTGCCCGCCCTCGAGAGCCTCTGGCGACCGAAGCTCGCGACGGGCGTCGTCGCCGAATACCGCCTGCGCAAACCGGACGGATCGCTGCTGTCGGTGCCGCTGTTTCCAGTCTCGGCCGACGAGGTCGAGAAGCCCTCGGACGTGCTGCTCCATCTCGGCTTGCTGCTCGTGAGCTCGCTGTATCTCGTGGTCGCGCTCGGCGTCTGGTGGACACGTCAGAACTCGCCCGAATCCTGGGCGCTCCTGCTCTACTGCTCGACGATGTCGGTCCTCATCTCGAGCGCGATCCGCGTCGACATCATTCCCTGGGCACCGACCCGCGTGCTCGCGACGCTGCCCTTCCTCGGCGCGACGACCTTCCATCTCTTCACGACCTATCCGATCGAGCCGCGCTGGGTCGCGAAGCGCCGCCGGATCCGGCTCGTGCCGTACGCCCTGGCCGGCGTGATCCTGCTCGCGATCGTCGGCCAGTCGACCTTCGCGATCCCGCCCACGTGGATCGCGACGAGCGCCTTCATCTTCGGCATCGGCGTCTCGCTCGCATCGCTCGGGATCCTCGCCGCGAGCCGCCGTCAGGCGCAGCAGGCGGGCATCGGCGATCGTGCGGACCTGATGCTGGTCGCGGGCATCGTCAGCCTGCTGCCCGCGCTGCTCGCGCTGCTCGGCGAGTGGCTCGTACCGAGCGCGCAGCCCTGGTACGTCTCGCTTCTCTGGGTCGGCTTCTTCCCGGTCGCGGTCGCGTACGGGATGGTGCGCAAGCAGCTGTTCGAGTTCCGGCTCGCGGCGCGATCCTCGGCGGCTTACGGCGCGGCGACGCTCGCGATCACGGGCGTCTTCGCCTTCATGATCACCTTCGCCGACGAGCTCGTCGTCCGTTACGGCGTGGACGTGCGGAGCGTGCAGGTCGTCCTGCTCTTTCTCGCGATCCTGGCGTTCAATCCCGTGCGCGAGCGGATGCAGCGGCTCGTCGACAACTTCTTCGATCGGGATCGATCGCGCTATCGCCAGGCGGTGCGCGAGATCTCCGAGGCGATGGTGTCGATGCTCTCGATGAGCGAGATCGGCGACCGGATCCTGGTCGCCTTGACCGATACGATGGGCGTCTCGCGGGCGATGGTGCTGCTCTTCGACGACCGTGATCGCGTACTGCGCGTCTCGGCCTGGCGCGGCGACTGGGAGCAGTCCGAGATCGACACCGAGATCCCCTCCGATCATCCGATCTGGAAACATCTCTGGATGCGTCGCGAGGACCTCTCGCGCGCCGATTTCGACGACGATCCCGATCCCGACCACCGCGAGAGCTGCTGGGACATCTACGACTCGCTCGAGATCGAGCTGCTCGTGCCCATCCTCTTCGGCGTCGACCTGCTCGGCGTCATCGCCGTCGGTCGCAAGCTCTCGGGCGAACGGCTCGCCGCCGACGATCGCCAGCTGCTGCGGACCCTCGCCAACCAGAGCTCGATCGCGATCGAGAATGCGAAGGCCTTCGACGAGATCGCGAAGCTCAACGAATCGCTCGAAGCGCGCGTCGAGGAGCGGACGCGCGAGCTGCGCGAGATCCAGATGCAGCTCATGCAGAGCGAGAAGCTGAAGAGCCTCGGCCAGCTCGTCGCCGGCGTCGCCCACGAGCTGAACAACCCGATCGGCTTCGTCCACGCGAACCTGCAGCTCCTCGACGAGTTCATCGAGAAGCTCGCGCGGGCCCAGGAGCGCGGCGAGGACACGACCAAGGTCCGCGAAGCGATCACGAAGCTCCTGAAGCGCAGCCGCGAAGGCACCGAGCGCGTCAAGCAGATCGTCCAGGACCTGCGGACGTTCTCGCGCATGGATCAGGCCGATCTGCAGTCGGCGCAGCTCTGCGACGAGATCGATCGCACCATCGCCCTGATGGAGCCGCGCTTCGAGGGATCGATCGAGGTCGTGCGGGAATATCAGCCGCTGCCCGAAGTGCGCTGCTATCCGGGTCAGCTGAACCAGGTCTTCCTGAATCTCCTGATGAACGCCTGCGACGTCCTCGAGAACGGCGGCAAGATCTTCGTGAGGACGGAGCCGACGCCGGGCGGTGTCCGGATCGAGTTCGAGGATACGGGCCCGGGCATCCCCGAGTCGATCCGCTCGCGCATCTTCGATCCCTTCTTCACGACGAAGGAGGTCGGCCAGGGCACGGGGCTGGGCCTCTCGCTCTCGCATGGCATCATCGAGCGTCATGGGGGACGGCTGCAGGTCCTCTCGCCGCCCGGTCGCGGCGCGATCTTCCAGATCGATCTTCCGCTCGTCGCCCCCGAGCAGGATGGCGACGAGACGTTCCAGCAAGGAGGAAAGACATGAAGCTCGGCATCATCGCAGGATATTCCCCGGCCACGATGAGCGTTCCGATCGACCTCATCCGCGAAGCGGAGGCGCTCGGCTATTCGTCGGTCTGGACCGCCGAGGCCTACGGCTCCGACGCGGTCTCTCCCGCCGCCTGGATCCTCGCGCAGACGACGAAGATCGAGGTCGGCACGGCCATCATGCAGATGCCCGGACGGACGCCGGCGATGACGGCCATGACGGCGATGACGCTCTACGCGCTGTCGGGCGGACGCTTCGTGCTCGGGCTCGGCC
Organism: uncultured Spirochaetaceae bacterium; assembly: GCA_964519695.1. Classification (GTDB taxonomy): domain Bacteria; phylum Myxococcota_A; class UBA9160; order UBA9160; family UBA4427; genus UBA4427. The sequence continues at coordinate 824 of CAZFKD010000233.1, read as the reverse complement.
CATCCGGTCCGCAGGTCGTAGAGGGATGGCACGGAGTCGCGTACGGGCGCCCCCTCACGCGAACCCGGGAATACGTCTCGATCGTACGGAAGATCGTCGCGCGCAAAGAGCCGCTCGTCCACGAAGGCTTCCACTACCAGATCCCGTATCACGGCCCCGACGCGAGCGGTCTCGGCAAGTCGTTGAAAAGCATCCTCCACGGCGATCCAGCCCTGCGGATCTTCACGGCCTCGATCTCGTCGGCGGGCATGACCTGCGCTGCGGAGGTCGCCGACGGCGTCTTCCCGGTCTGGATGAACCCGGAGCGCTTCGACCTCTTCGAATCCGCCCTGGCCGAGGGCTTCGCGAAGGCCGGCGGTGGCAAGTCGCTCGAGCGGTTCGAGATCGCGCCCTTCTGCATGGTCGCCCTCGGCGACGACGTCGAGAAGTGTCGAATGCCGGTGAAGGCCCATCTCGCGCTCTACATCGGTGGCATGGGCGCGCGCGGCAAGAACTTCTACAACGATTACGCCCGGCGGATGGGGTTCGAGGACGCCGCGACCCGGATCCAGGATCTCTACCTCGACGGAAAGAAGAACGAGGCGATCGCCGCCGTGCCGGATGCGCTCGCCGATCAGATCGCGCTCGTCGGCCCGGCCGACCGCATCCGCGATCGGCTCTCCGCCTGGAAGGAAGCGGGGGCGAGGCGGCACGTCGGTTCGCTGCTCGCCGGAACGGGCGACGTCCGCGCGCTGCGGATCCTCGCCGAAGAGCTGCTCTGAGAGGCTGTAGATATCGTCTCGGTCGCGTCGCTTGCGGCGGCGGGCCATCTGCGGCGTTGCTCC
>CAZFKD010000232.1:0-6944 GCA_964519695.1 uncultured Spirochaetaceae bacterium | reverse complement strand
CTGGGCGAACTTCGCGTACGTCCACGATCCGGATCGCGGCCGGCAGGGCGATCTTCCGGATTGGACGCCCTGGGACGTCGAGGACGGAGCGGCCAAGTTCATCATCTTCGATTCGGACCGCGATGGGGGGATCGAGTTCGGGAGGGACGTGCTGCTCCCCGAGGACGTACTCGCGCGGGCGGAGAAGGATCCGCGGCTCGAGGGCGACGAAGAGCGCTGCCGCGTCTTCCGCAACTTCGTGCAGTGGAGCGAGGCGCTTTCGGTCGAGGGCTATGCGGAAATCCTGCAGGGCGCCTGTCGTGCGCATCCGCTCGGAACGCGGACGCCGTTTCCTTCGCTCACGTGGGAATTCGATTCCGGGGCCGGGACACGTTCCGCGACCGCCGGAGGTTAGGCGCCTGGATTCGAACGGAGGGCGTTCAGCACGTCGGTGAAAGTGAGGACGCCGACCAGCTCCCCATGCTCGACCACCGGCGCCGTCCTGACCCCGGCCATCCGCATCAGTCGAAGACAGTCCGCAATGCAGAGCTCGGCGGGTACCGTCACTGCCGGCCGCGTCATCGCGTCCTCGACGCACAGATCGTCGAGCGCGGCGACGCCCGCGTCGCAGAGGACGCGGATGCAATCCTTGCCCGTCAGGATCGAGAGCCCGCGCGCGGGGGACTCGGGCTCGACGAGCAGGCCGTGGATGCGGTGCTCGCTCATGCGGTTCACGGCGACGCGCAGGCTCTCGTGCGGCTCGGCCAGGACGACCTTCCGGGTCATGAGATCGCGTGCGCAGACGGCGTCGAGATCCAACTCACATCTCCTCCGCGACGATCTCGTCGCGTTCCAGGTTGAAGCGGAAGACGGTGGCCCGCACCGCCGACTCGAGCACGAGCGGCCGGCTCCCGAAGTCGATCCGGCAGCCGGCGTGGGCCGTGCCCTGGATCTCGATCCGCGCGTCCGCTTGCAGCGCACGCTGACGTTTGCGGAACTCGCGCTGCTGGCCGAGCTCCGGAGCGCTCGCCGCATGGGGGCGCTCGCCGCGACCTTTGCGCGTGTCGCGGGCCTTGCGCGCGGAGAGGCGATCCGGTCCATCGCGCAGGAGAGCCCGGGCGCGGTCGCGGGCGCCGAGGTCGGGGCCGCTCTCCTCGCCGGGGTGCGCGAAAGGGTGCGCGGCGCGCAGCAGGCACGGCCCGCCGGCGGGGCTGCCGGCGTCGCGGACGGTGATCCGGGACTCGGCGAACGCGCGGTCGCCGAGCAGGGCGCCGCCGACGCTGATCTCGCGGGCATGGAGCTCGGAGGTCGAGACGCTGCGCCCGACCTCGATCGTTCCGCCGGCGAAGAGCCGAGCAGAGAGGGCATGGCGGAGCTTCAGGTTGCCACCTGCTCGTACGACGCCCGTCTCGCCGCCGATCACGCCGCCGGCGATCTCGATCGAACCGCCGGCCTCGAGGCGCGCGGCTTCGACGATGCCCTTGATCGCGAGATCGACGCCGGCCCGAACGTACATGCCGAGCGTGACGTCGCGGGCGATCTCGAGGCTGCCGTCGGTCTCGAGATTTCCGCTTTGGAGATCGACTGCGGCGGCGTGAACGTGGAGGGCGACGACGTCGATCGTGCCGCTCTTGTCGACCGTGCGCGCGCCCGTCCGCGCCGCGCGCAGGCTGCCGGAATCGTCCCGCACCACGCCGTCGCCGTGCACGACGGCGAGCGGAGGCGCCGGATTCGGGGGCAGCGACTTGCCGCGGACGTCGAAGCCGGGCTCGCCCGGCTCGCCGGGCACGATCCGGCCGATCAGGTCGCCCGCCGTGACGGGCACGATCAGGCGCCGCTCGCGATAGTCGAGGGTCGCATCCTCGCGCAGGCTGCCCGCGGTGGGGCCGATCGGCTCGGCGAGCGAGAGCACGTCCGGCAGCGCGTCCTCCGGCGCGCGTCCCCGGGCGACACAGTAGTCGTCCAGAGCGGCCGACTCGACGGCGAGCGCGCCGGAAACGAGGGCCAGCGCGGATTCGTCGAGCCCCGCCACGATTCCCGCTTCGGCGAGCGCCGCATCGAGCGCCGCGCGGTCGAGCGCAGGCCCGGCGCCGACCGCCACATGGGCTGCGAGCGCGTCGTCTTCGATCCGGATCCGAATGCGCGAATTCTCGGGAGGCGTCATCTCCCCGGCTGGTTCGTCCGCAAACGCCCGGCAATTGAGCCGCGTCTCGCGCTCTCCGCCGATCGCAGGCGCGATCCGGGGAGAAGGGCGCGCCGCACGCGCTGCTCGTCCGGGAATTCCCGGAGCGCACGTCGGGGTAACGACCGGGCTGGCGGGGCGGCGAGCCGCTAGTCGAGATCGAGGATTCCGTTCCCGACCCGGGCGCGGCGCCCGCAGACGTCTTCGTCGTCGAGCAGGGCCTTCATCAGCGCCGGGTCCTCCGAGCGCGCGAAGACGCGGACGCCGTCGTCGGTCAGCGCGGTGAAGGTCGCTCTTCGCGGGCCTTCATGGCCGACTTCGACCGTATACGACTCGATCGTCATCGCGCCCTCGCGACCCTGGGCGGCGTCGCGCCGCGGGAGCGCGGCGAACGCGTCGCTCACGTCCTCGATGCGCGGCGACGGCGCGTCGCCGGGATCGGTCGAGTAGACGCCGTAGCCGAAATGCGCGTAGTGGCCGCCGAGCGAGCCGACGACGCCGACGGATCCGGGCTCGGCGCGCAGGCGTTCGAAGAGCGTCACCTTGCTGTGCATCACGTAGCTGCCGAGCGGACCTCCGAAGAACGTCATGCCGCCGGTCACGCTCGGGGGCGGGTCGAGGCCGAGACCGAGCGCGGCAGCGCCGGCCTGGACGGCGAAGGGGAAGCAGGAGTAGGCATCGACGTGGTCGAGCTCGTCCGGTCGCAAGCCCGCGAGTTCGAGCACGCGGCGCGCCGCGAGCTGTTGACCCGGATGCTCGTGGAGCGCGATGCGTTCCTTGAGGCTGGTTCCGAAGCTCATCTCGGTCGCGGCGCGCAGATGGATCCGCTTCGCCTCGGGTACGCCGAATCGATCCGCTGCCTCGCTCGAGCAGAGGATGAAGGCCGCGCTCTGGTCGACGGCGATGTTCGAGGTCATGAGCTTGGTGTAGGGATAGTTGACCATGCGGTTGCCGGGGCCGGGGTCGCGGATCTTCTCGGCGTCGACCGGCTCGCGGATCCAGGCTTCGGGATGGCGGCTGGCGATCCGGCTCATGTCCGACTGGAGCCGGGCGAGCCGGTCGCGATGGGCGGCTGGGGACTCGCCGAGCGTGCGCCGGAGCGCGGTCTCGCAGAGACCGAACATCGAGGTCGCGTTGACGAGGCCGGCGCGCTCTTCGTCGTGCATGCGGATGGAGTCGAAGCGGCCGATCTTCTCGTCGGGCGTGCCGGCGATCGCGTCGTCCCAGGCCGGCTTCTCGCCGCGGCGTTCGAGGCGTCGGCGGCTGTTCTCGCTCTCGCCGCCCGCGAGGGCGACGACGTCCATCCGGCCGGCCTCGATCTCGCGGCAGACGCGGTCGACGAGGACCTGCACGATATGCCCCGAGAGTGCGCCGTACAGCGTGCGCGCGCCCGACGAGCCGAGCCGCTCCGCGAGTAGCCTTCCCGGATCGCCGTAGCGCCAGATGCCGCGCGGAACGGCGATCGCATCGAGCGCGCCGACCAGGCGCGGTGCGCCCGCGTCCTGCGCGGCCGCGCGGATCGTTTTCTCCATCAGGTCGAGCGGCGAGAGGGCGAGACGCGGATCGTCGAGCTTCTGGCTGAACTGCGCGATGCCCACGATCACGGGGCGTCGTTTCGACAGGGGGGACACGGAATCTCCTGGGTGGGCCGCGCCCGGCGCAGGGGCGGCTCCGGATCGGGCGCGGCCAGTGCATAGCACCACGGCGGTGCGGTGCACGAGGGGGCCTGCCCCGGCCCATCGGGACGCCGCGCGGGCGCCGAACCCGCTCTCGTTCAGGGCGCTTGCGGCGTCTCGGGTTGAATCGCGGGGCGGGTCATCCAGGCATGCCGTGCGAGCGCGGCGGCTTCGGCCTTCGCACGGTCGCGAGGCAACAGGAATCCCTCGTTCGCGAGCTCGTCGAGGGCCTTCGCGACCTGCGCGCGATAGTCGTCTTCGCTCGGGTAGAGGCTCGCGAAGGAAGGTCGCCGGTCGCCCGGCCGCCGCTCTTCGTCGCTGGGCGCGAGCGGCGCGAAGGAGCCGACGTAGCCGACCATCTCGTCGGCCGCGAAGGGCGCGCCCGTGCGCAGGGCGAAGGGCGCGAAGGTGCCGATCGGGACGCGCAGCTCGAGCGGGCGGATGCCGGTGGCTTCGTTGCCGAAGCGGTCGCTGCCCGGCACGCGGACCGCGAAGGGCGGGACGGGCCTGGGCGGCTCGAAGTCGAGGATGCCGCGTGACCAGTTCGGGCCGAAGTCGAAGGGATGCGCGACGTGGGGGCGGCGCGGGCGGACCAGCTCGGCGAGCGGGAACGCGATCTGCTCCGGCAGGACGAGGGTCCCGGCGGCGATCGGCGGGACGTTGGTCGGCGGCGGCGGATCGGCGCGCTCGATCCATTCGAGCATGTGGACCAGCAGCGCGCGATGGATGGGCGACGTGTCGACGCTGCTGCCGCGATAGAGGCCGGGGGCGGTCGCCGTCGTTTCGGCCGGGGGGAAGGGCATCGAATAATGCGGGGCACCGGCGATGTGGTAGAGCCGTTCGTTCTCGAGGGGCTCTACGTCGCTCGCGCCGTCTGGTGTCATGTGGATCAGGGAGGCGGCGCGGCCCCAGTATTCGTAGCCGGTGTTGATCTGGAAGATGCGGGGCAGGGCACCGGTCGCCCGCGCGCGATCGAGCAGACCCGCGCGCCGGCCGGCATAGGGGAGCGATCGGCTGGCGAACGGGAATTCGTCGCCGGGATAGAAGAAGTTCTCGAACGGGTTCCCGACGCGGCCGGGATGGGCGAAGCGATGGTTGAATCCGCCGCGCCCGGCGCCGCCGATCCGGATCACGACGCCATCGAAGACCGAGCGGCCGGCCTCGTCGACGTGAAAGCCCTCGTAGAGCAGATGGCGCAGGAAGCGGCCCGACTGCGAGGTCCCGTCGGCGACCGCGCGCTTCACGGGAAAGGGACAATCCGCGTCGAAGAGCGCATGGGAGGCGAAGTCGCGGTAGGCGGCGAAGCCGAGGCCGACGAGCGGCGGATCCTCGGCGACGTAGACGAGCTCGTAGATGTAGCCGGGCTCGAAGTCCGTGTTCCAGAAGCGGCCGGTCTTCGCGACGATCGCGGTGCGGTCGCGGTCGAAGTGCCAGCGCCCCCGCGGCACGATCTCGCGGTCGCCGTCGCGGCTCGTGCGGCGGGTCAGCACGTTCTGGGGCGCTCCCGGATCGACGGCGGGGATCGAAAGGTGGCCAGCGACGGCGAGCGGGAGACTATCGGCGGGCGCATCGACGACCCAGTCGGAGCGGGCGAGCCCGCGGATCTTCGTGCCGTCGGGCTGCCGCGCGACCGGCACCTCGAGCCGCATCGCCCCGGGAAAATCGGCGACGTCCGCTTGCCAGCCTACCCAGAGGACCGTGAGCCCTTCTTCCATCAGGAAGCCGTCGCCCCAATGGGCGGGGTTCTCGGGATCGAGGGTCGCGTCGGCGCCGAATTCGAGCGCGCCGCCGTTCAGCGTCGCGAGGCCGAGCCGGCGGCCGCGGTTCGGCACGTCGAACAGGCCCATGCCGCGGCGCTTCTCGGGATCGACCGGCTGAACGACGACGAAGTTCGCCTTCGCCTCGACGAGGCCTTCGGCGTTTCGCGGCGCGAGGGCGATGTCGGCGACGCGCGCGTTGGCCTCGCTCTGGGGATCGAAGCCGAAGCGCACCGTCCCCTCGATCAGCTCGTAGGCGCCCGCCGCGCCGAAGCTCTTCCCGCCGAGCACCGGCACTCGCCGCCCGATCTCGAGCTCGAGGACGACGGCCGGGGCGGCGAGCGCGCAGAAGAGCATGAAGAAGAGCGTGAGCGGGAAGAGCGTGCGAGATCCTCGCGTCGCAGCGCGCATCGACGCGGCAGACGCGGCAGACGCGGACAGGCATCGGTCGATCGCGGCGGATCGCTTCATCGCGGCTGGATCCCGGCTTCGGCGACGATCGGCGCGTTGGTCCAGCTGCCGTCGGCGAGGCGATAGAAGCCGGCAGCGGCGATCGCGCCGCCGTCGACGGGGATCGTCACGCCCGTCACCCAGGCCGAGAGATCCGAAGCGAGGAAGAGGGCGACCCCGGCATGGTCGTCGGGCGTTCCGAAGCGGCCGAGCGGGATCATGAGCGGGATCTTCGCCTTGTGCTCCTCGGGGATCCAGCGATGCACGGGGACCTGATCCGTATCCGTCGTCTCGGGCGCGATCGCGTTGATGCGCACGCCATGGCGCGCGACCTCGAGGGCGAAGCTGCGGGTGAAGGCGGTGATCCCGGTCTTGAAGGTCGAGTATACGGCGTTGCCGGGGATGCCGCGCATCGTCTCGATCGTCGAGACGTTGATGATGCAGCCCGAACGTCGCTCCACCATGCCGGGGGCGAGGGCATGGGTCGCGCGCAGGATGTGCTTCAGGTTGATCTCGTAGAGGCCTTCCCAGTCGGCCTCCGTCGTGTGCAGGAAGGGGCCCGCGCCCGGCATGAAATGACCGACGTTGTTGACGAGCACGTCGACGCGCCCGAAGCGCTCCAGGGCCGCCCGCTTCATCTCCTCGATGCCCGCGGCCTGCGTCACGTCGACGGGGACGGCGATCGCCTCGCCGCCGCGCTTCCCGATCGCGGCGGCGACCTCGCGGGCGGCCGCTTCGCGCTTGTCGACGACGACGACGGCAGCGCCGTTCGCCGCGAAGGTCTCGGCGATGCCGCGGCCGATGCCGCCGCCGGAGCCGGTGACGAGGGCGACCTTCGAATCGAGCGAGCTGGCCTTGCGATCGAGCATGATGGTCTCCGGAGCGGGGCGCGCGGCGCGC
>CAZFKD010000231.1:0-6994 GCA_964519695.1 uncultured Spirochaetaceae bacterium | reverse complement strand
CCCCGAGCCAGCTCGCGAGACCGCGATCGACGAGCCGGCGCGGGATCGCGGAGAGATCCCGCGAGTGGATCGGCAGACCGAGACGATGACTCGAGCGGGCCAGGAGCCCGCCCGCCGGAATCGGATCTCGCCGGGGATCGAAGGGCCGCATCAGCCCGATGCGCTCGAGGATGCGCTCGAATCGCCCCACGTCGCAGGCGAGCGGATGGAGCGCGAGCGACTTCCCGACGTCGACGACCTCGACCATCATCGAAGGGCTGTCGGTCGTCACGATGAAATGCTCCGCCAGACCGAGCAGCGCGAGGTACGGATTCTCCGCTGCCGGGGCCTCGGCATCGAAGACGTGCAGGCGGACCTCGGCCGGACATTCGCGCTGGAGGCATTCGACGACCTCGGGCGGCGTCCTGCGACTCGTGGTGACGTAGAGCGATCCACCGGCCCGCTCGACGTCGGCCCGGGCGCGGGCGAGCAGGTCACGGGCCGCGGAGACGTCGAGCCGCAAACCGCCGGTCGGACCGCCGATCATCAGGGCCGTGATCGGCCGGGGGATCTCGCGCAGCCGCGGCGTCCAGACCCGGACGGCCGCCTCGATGCGGCTCGCATCGACGTGCATGAGCGGCAGATCGTGGACCACGACGTTCGGCGCCGATGCGCCGACGTAATGCGAAGCCGCCACCATCAGATCGAAATCGCCCCGGCGATGGCGGGGCATGCCGACCATCACGATCCGGGTCTGCCCCTGCGAAGCGCGCTTGATCCAGAGAGCGACACAAGCGAGACGTCGACCCGAGGCAAAGACGATCTCGGGCCAGGGCCCCTCGAGGCGATCGGAGCGCGCGAGATCGAGATGGGAGAGGCTCGGTCGGATGCGCGGCTTGCCTTTCTCCCAGCGCGGCTGGACGACGATCCGCTTCGACTCGGCCGGCCAGCCGACCGCGCGCTGGAGATTGAGGACCTGTGCGTTGTCGCCCGGCTTCTGGCCGAGCAGGATCCAGACGCGGGGGCTCACACCGCCCGCGTCCCGCGTTTCCGTCTGCTGATCGTCCGTCATGCGCGCATGCCCGGCTCGGAACGTACCACTCCGCGTCGGACACGGGAGCAGCGCGCCCGATCGGCAGCACGCCGCATGCCGATCGGGCGCGCCGCGAGGCCGCTCGATCGGCCCCGCGCAGGGCGAGCGGCGGGCTAGACGATCCGCGAGCCGGGCAGCTTCGCCTCGAGCTCTCGCAGCAGGGCGCGAGCGTCGGCGAAGGCGTCGCGCTTGTGATCCGAGTCGATGCGAGCGAGCGCGCCGAACCCGAGCGCCGGTACGACGGCGACCACCGCCGCCGTCCGCGCCGCCCCGCGCAGGAACGCCCGGCGATCGACGGCGGGATGCCGGCCCAGCCCCGCCGAGGCGAGCGCCGCGAGAATGAAGCCGCCCGCCCAGCTGAAATGCTGGCGCTCGCGGCGATCCGCTTCTTCGAAACCGACTTCGAGCAGCGCTCGCGCGGTCGCGACTGCCTGCGGTTCGATCGCGGCGTTCACGATCGGCGGCGCCGAAACCGAACCGGTTCGCCAGCGCAGCTCCGCGCGGAACCCGAAGTGGTCCGAGAGCGAGCGGTCGCGGTGACGGATGCGCGTGGTCTCCGCGAACAACAGGCGCGGGTCGCTCGACGTGAATGCGACGCCTTTCGCGGGCCGGACGAACAAGAAATCGATCCGCTTGTCGGGCGCCGTGCGACCGCGTTTGTAGAAGTTGCTCGACGAGAGCGTTCCGAGCGGCGCGCCGGCGCCGAGCTCGATGGCGCCCGTCAGCCCGCGGAAGACACGGAATTCGGGATCGGACTCGCGGCAGTTGAAGTCGCCGCCGATCACGAGGCTGCCCGCGTGGTCGTGGGTGAAGGCGACGATCTGGAGGAGCTGAGCGGTTCGCACGGCGCTGTCGAGCGACGAATCCTCGATGCGGTAACGCGCATGCGTATGGGTATTGACGACGACGAAGGGGCCGCCCTCGCCTTCGATCTCGACGACCTCGAAGCCCTTGCCGCCGAGGTACTCGCCCTTGTCGAGCCGCTCCGGATCGCCGCGAAAGCGGAAGCGCTCGAAGCGGCTCGCGCGGATCGGCGGCCGGGAGAGCGTCATCAGGCCGCCCGAGGCGCCGTCGCCTTCGGAGACCACGAAGCCCGCTCGGCGGGCGCCCTGGCGAAGGGTCCGGCGGACTTCCTGCGTCCAGGCTTCCTGAATCAAGAGGATGTCGAGGTCGGTCGCTTCGAGACGGGCGACGAGGGCGCGCATGCGCGAAGAGACGTCGTCCGAGAAGGCCTCGGGCAGTCCCCAGACGTTGAAGGTTCCGAGGCGCATCGTTTCGCACCTCCGCCCGCACGGCGGGCATCTCTCGTTCGCCCGCAGCTTCGCGGGCCGGCGTGCCGATCGCGTTTCGATCGCTTCTCGAAGCGAGCAATTTCCACGCCGGAGAACGAGCGCGACGCGGCCGCCTCGCGATTCCCGAGACACCCGGCGCGTATGCGCAGTTGCCTGCGCCGCGCCTGCGCCCGCGCGGACACGACCCGCGCCGGCAGTCCGCCCACGGGAAGGAAGTCCATTATCCTTCCTGGGCGTTTGCGGGCAGTCGGGCTCGAGACACGCCGGTGCAACGAACGCTTCGGCGTGATCCGCGCGGGGCAGCGTGGCGGTTGCACACGCGCGAATCGGACGCGATCGCCGCCCCGGCATCGTTCGCTATCGTGGGCAACCCCCTGTGCCCCTCGGGCCAGCCATCCGATGTGAGGAAGCCTTGTCCAAGATCGATCTCGATGCCGAGCTCGAGGCCGCGATCGTCGCCGTCCGCGACGCCGCCACCGTCTGCCAGAGCGTCCAGAAGAATCTCGTGACCGCAGCAACCCTCGAAAAAAAGGATCAGAGCCCCGTCACGGTCGCGGACTTCGCCTCCCAGGCCCTCGTCTGCTCCTCCCTCGCGAAAAGCTCGAAGATCTCCGGGGTCGTCGGTGAAGAGGACGCGGCCGAGCTGAGGGAGCCCGCAGCGGCGGCGACCCGGGACAAGGTCGTCGAGCACGTGCGCGGCGTCCGCGGCGCCGGCGTCTCGACGGAGCAGGCGCTCGACTGGATCGATCTCGGCGGTCTGACGCCCAAAGGGACCGAGCAGCCGTACTGGACGCTCGACCCGATCGACGGTACGAAGGGCTTCCTGCGCGGCGAGCAGTATGCGATCGCCCTCGGCTTGATCGAGAACGGGCGCGTCGTGCTCGGCGTGCTCGGCTGTCCGAACCTCGTCGGTCCCGACGGCAAGCCCGGCTGCCTGATGGCGGCCGTTCGCGGGCGCGGCGCCCGGGCGCTGCCGCTCTCGGGTCGGGGCCAGGACGGTGCGGCGGCGATCCGCGTCAGCGACATCGCCGATGCCGCGCTCGCCCGCTTCTGCGAGTCCGTCGAGTCGGGTCATAGCGACCAGGACCAGAGCGCCCAGATCGCGAAGACCCTGCGCATCACCGCCGAGCCGATCCGCGTCGACAGCCAGGCGAAGTACGCGATCGTCGCCCGCGGCGAGGCGCAGATCTACCTGCGGCTGCCGACCCGGAAGGACTACCGCGAGAAGATCTGGGACCACGCCGCCGGAATGATCGTCGTCGAAGAAGCCGGCGGCCGGGTCACCGACGTGCGCGGGCATGCCCTCGATTTCGCCCATGGCCGCAAGCTCGTGAACAACGCGGGCGTGATCGCGACGAACCACAAGATCCACGACGCGGTGCTCGCCGCGGTCGCCCGCTTCGTCGACGAGTCCTGAGCAGGACCGACCGACTCGCGCTGGCCCGCCGGATCAGCCGCCCGCGAGCCAGAAATAGGCGGCCCAGGGCGCGACGAGGGTATGCAGCACGGCTCCCGCGAGCGCCCAGCGGCGCTCGCCTTCGATGAGCGCCACGGCATCGACGCCCGCGGCCGTCGCCGCACGGCGATCCGCGGCGAGGCGGTTGCCGACGAAACCGAGGCCGATCGACGCGAGCGCCAGGAGCACAGCCAGCGCCGTCACGGCGATGCGAAGTCCGCTCGCTTGCGCAAAAACGAGCACGACGCTCGTAGCGAGCAGCGCGAGCCCGAATGCCCGCAGACCATGGGACCATGCCCAGAACGGCGCGAGCAGGGCCGCGCCGAGATTGAATCCGCGGCCGAGCACCGCCGGATCCCGACCGGCGCCGGCAGCGCGGACGCGCGCGAGCCGGGCACGGGCCTGCAGCCACACGCCATAGATCGCGAGGGCGCCGAACGTGATGGAGTAGGCGGCGACGACGTAGATCAAGCGAAACCTCCGATATCGAGACTCGCGAGGGTATCACGCGAGGGGCGGCGCCTGAGCGGGCCGCCGGTTAGCGTCGGAGGAATCGGGAGGGTCGGGATGACGACGGACGCGACGCGGAGCGACGGGAGCTGGGATGCCAGGGCGATGCTCGAGCTGGGAATGCGCCACGCGCGCCTCGAGGCCGAAGGCGAGCTCGACCTCGTCATGGACACGCTGGTCGCCGACCCGGTCTACGAATTCTGGCCGATCGGACTCCGGATGCGCGGACGGGATCAGGTCCGGCGCTACTACGAGCATCTGATCGGGCCGTTCTACGCCGCGCAGAAGAGCTACCGGCTGATCGAGGAGTGGCTCTCGGAGAAGTCGCTCGCGCAGGAATACGAGATGGTGGTCGAGATCGACGGCCAGCTCGAGACCCACCACGTCATCGGCATCCTCTTCGCCCGGGACGGCCTGCTCGGCGGGGAACGGATCTGGGGATCGAAGGCGATCCTGAAGCAGATGGTCGGCCCGGTCTGGGACGAGCTCGAGTCGATCGAGGATTAGCGGGCTCGCGATGGGCCGGGCTGCCTGCGGGCCGGAGTTCCGGGTTCGCGACGGATCGAAGCGATCCGTCGCGTCACCCTTCGGCTTGAACGATCGCCGTCAGCCCTTCAGGCGCAGATACAGCGTGGCGCCCTTGGTCGTAGCGTCGAGATTCGACCACTCGGCCAGCAGGCGACATCGGGTCACCTGCGCGCTCCCCGGCGAGCCCATCTTGACGGTGAGCTCACCCTTCGGGCTCTTGTTAAGACGATCGATCACTGCGGACCAGTCTCTGACTTTCCTCATCAATTGAACCTAACGATATGAAGTGGAATTTGGATAGTGTGAAGCGCGTCCGGAAGGACGTGCGCGGCGGAGAATAGCCCTTTATTCCGATTCGCCACCCGCTCGCGCCGATTTCGACCGGCCTTAGTCGGCCCGCCCCTGCGACGACGCGAGCACTCGTACCGTGGCGGAAACGTGCGCAGGCGGGCGTGATGCGTCGCACGCATCTCGGACGGGGGATGGAACCGCGCTTTCGGCTCGATCGGCGACCCGATTCGGACGCCTCGGCGTGCGGCCGTGCAACGAAAAACGGCACCCCGCCGTCGCCCATCCCCCTCGCACACGCGCCCCGACGGGCCTCGAGCCTCCGCCGACTCCGCGGCGCCTCGGATGCATCGCCCGGGCACGATCACACGGCCCAACGAACCGTCAGCTGGTCTCCGGGAGCCTTCAGCCACTCCCCGAGAGCCCTCAGCCACTCTCCGGGAGCCTTCAGCCATTGCTCAGGAGCCTTCAGCCGTTGCTCAGGAGCCTTCAGCCATTCTCCGGCAGATAGGTCTGGAACAGCTGGCCGATCTCCGCGTTGGAATGGCGGGGCACCTTGTAGTAGGTGCGGATCGTGACGTCGCCGTTTTCCTCGAAGCGATAGGTCTCGATCGAAAGGCCGATCTGATCCCGCCCCCCGGACGTGAAGTGGTTCTCGAGCAGCCAGGCGACCTCGTTGCCGCAGATGAAGAGCGATCCCGGGACGATCCGGAACTTGACGCTCGGCTGGAAGAGATCCCAGGAATCGACGCAGCAATGCTCGAAACCGGACTTCTCGGGCGTCCCGACCGGATCGAGCATGCGAAAATTGCCCGGCGCGATCTTCCGGTAGTTGTCGATCCAGGCCTGCTTGTCTCCGGCGTTCCAGAGACGGGGGTAGTTCTCGGCCCAGTTCTTCAGCTCGTCGAAGGTGGGGGTCGGCATCGGTCGCGTTCTCCTCGTCGTGTCTGCGTCGGGTGACGCGTGTGTGGCGACGCGACCGACCGGGTTCTCGTTCGTGCGAACGGCGGGATCCTGCCGCTCGGGATGCGGATCGGGGTCCGCTTCAGCGGGGATTCTCGTAGAAGACGTAGGGCGTCGAGAAATCGCTGATCTCGAAATAGACCTTCTTCTCGCCCGGATCGACAACCCCGTTCAAGTTCTCGTCGAGCACACCGTATCCGAAACGATAGGCCCGGGAAGCGGAGGACGTCGTCGCCGTCGCCGTCGTCAGCTTGTCGATGTCGAGAAAGCGCTTCACCAGCTTATCGCCGGCATAGATCTCGAGCACCCCATCGGTGCCCGTCCAGTTCTGGATCGCGCGACCGATCTCGTTCTGCGTCTCCTGGGTACAGCCGGGGCTGAGCAGGAGGGCCAGGCCGGCCAGGCCCGCCAGACCAGAGAGGGTGCGTTTCGTTCCCGTTCGTCGCATCGTGAGGCTCCCTGCTAGGCGTCCGGATCGCCGCTGTAGAGGTCGAACGCGATCACGAGACCGCGGCTCGCGACGGCCTTGCAGATGCGCGGAGAGAGCTCGAAGCCCTCGTTGTACTGGTCGAGGAAGAGGCCGCAGAGGATCGACGCCGAGAAGCGATCGGTCAGGCTCGCCCACTCGTCTGCGTCCGAGGTCAGGAGCGCGAGGATCGATTCGACGTGGTCCTCGACCTCGGCACGCTCGGGCATCCGACTATCGAGGATCCAGGCGCCGGTCGGCTCGATCGATCCGCGCTGGGGACCGCATTTGTCGCCCTTGCGATGGCAGCGGGTCGGCTCGTGACCGAGCAGCGCCGAGACCTCGTCGGGCTCGAGCGCGTCGCCGAAGACGCGCAGGGAGGCTCTCACGCGAGCGATCGCAGCCACACGTCCTCCTCC
>CAZFKD010000230.1:0-6995 GCA_964519695.1 uncultured Spirochaetaceae bacterium | reverse complement strand
TGGCGATCGAGATAGGCGATCAGCTGCGCGAGGCGTCCATCGTGGCGTCGGGACAGGTCGGCGACGAGCTGGCCGAACATCGCGGGGATCACGTCCTCGTGGCCGACCGTGAACGCCGCGGCCAGCGCGGGGAGGGAGCGCCCCTCCACGATGCGCCAGGTTCGCGCGACGAAGCGCCGCGCGGGACCCAGGGAACATCGACGCAGGTCAGCTCCCTTTGCAGCGATTTCAAGAGACTCATGAAATCCCATACGGCAAAGACATGGATCGACATGAAGCAGCGGACGTCTTCGATGCTCCGCAGACGTTCGTACACCGGATGGCTGAGCAGCGGCAGGCGCAGGGGCGCGATCGAGGCCTGCAGATCCGCGAAGCAGCGGACGGCTCGGGGCCGATCCGTACGTTCTTCGTCGCTCATTCGAAGCTCGCCTGCTCCGGCCCGATCCGCGCCGCGATCGGCGCGAGCTTCTCCGCATCGAGCCCGTAGAAGCGGACCGCATTCCCGCCGAGCATCGCCGCGATCTCGTCCTGCGCGACGTCTTTCAATGCCAGGGCGCGCGCGTCCTTCGTCGCGGGCCAGGTGCCCTCCGGATGCGGGTAGTCGCTGCCCCATTGGATCGACTCGATGCCGATCGCCGCGCGCAAGTCGACCTCGCGGCGCGCGAGGACCGACGCGCCGACGGCGACGTTGCGCCGGAAGTAGTCGCTCGGGCGCAGGGGCAGATGCTGCGAGAAATCGCCCATCTTGGCGTTCGCGTGATGCGCCGAATGGCGATGGTCGAGCAGCGCGAGGTATTCGGGGACCCAGATGCAGCTCCCCTCGGTCACCGCGACGCGCAGCGCCGGATGGCGCTCGAAGACGCCGCCCCAGATCAGGAAGGTCAGCGGGCGCACGAGCCACCAGCAGACCTCCGACGTGTAGATCCCCATCGCGCCGGTCGCGAGCGCGCCGTCCGGCTCGAGGGCGAAGGCGTCGTCGCGCGCGGCCGGGCCCGAATGGAAATGCACGGGCATCGCGAGCTCCGCGCAGGCCGACCAGAGCGGCTCGTAGCGGCGCAGATGGTAGGGCGGCTGTTTGCCCCACATCACGGGGAGCAGCACGCCGCGCAGCCCGTTCGCCTTCGCCCAGCGGACCTCGCGCACCGCTTCATCGACGTCCCAGAGCGCCGGCACGATCGCGAGGCCGATATGCCGCTCGGGCGCCATCTGGCAGAGCTCGGCGAGCCAGCGGTTGTGCGCCCGTGCGCCGGCCCATTGCAGCTCCGGATCGATGCCCTCGGTCGCGAGGGCGAGATCGGCGCCGAAGGGCGGGCTGTTGAACTCCGTGATGCCGTCCGGGAAGACGACCTCCGCGGCGATGCCGTCGCCGTCGAGGACGTCGATGCGCGCGGCATGGTCCCAGGCGCCCGTCAGCCCGGTCCAGTTTTCCTCGCGCCAGCGCGCGTTGAACTCGTCGACGAGGAAGAGCTTCGCCGCGGCTTCGCGCTGGGCCATGCGGAGCGCGAGGTCTTCGTCGAAGCGCGCGCGGTATTTCGGATCGAGATAGTCGCGGTAGCGCTCGGGCGGGAGGCCCGCGTGGCAATCCGAGGAGATCACGAGATGGCGCATGGAAAGTCTCCTTGTTCGTTCGATCGGGACGTTCGTCTCAGGCCTTTGGGCCAGGGCCCGGTCGCGGCGCGAGCGCCTCCGCGAGAAACCGCGCCGCCGCACTCGCGCGCTCGCGGATCGGATAGGCCTCGAGATGGACCCAGTTCAGCGTCATGTTGGCGAACGTACTGCCCACGATCTCCGCGAGCGTCTCGATCGGAACGTCGCCGCGGACCTGGCCGCGCGCGACGCCTTCGGCGAGGAAGGATTCGAAGGCGGCGTGGAAGCGGCGATCGCTCTGACCGGAGGGGTCGGAGACGGTGACGGACCAGATCTGCCCGAGCAGATCGCGCTGATTCGGGACGAGCTGCGCGGCGCCTTCTTCGAAGAGGAAGACGAGCTGCGTCTCGAGCGAGGCACGGTCCTTGGCGAGCGCTTCGAGCTTCTCGGTCAGCGTTCGCAGCGCCCGCTCGGCGAGGCCGCGCAGCAGGTCGCGCTTGGCGTCGAAATGGTTGAAGAAGGTGCCGTAGGCGATGCCGGCGCGGCTGCAGACGTCGGAGAGCTTCGCGCCGTCGTAGCCCTGCTCGAGGAAGAGCGCGTGGGCCGTGTCGAGCACGCGCTCGATCAGGGCGAGGCGCTTCGATTCGCGGGCGGGCGCGCGGAATCCCGGGCGGCGGATCCCGGGGCAGGGCGGACGTCGCGCACGGCGCGTTCACCCTGCGCGCGAGCGCGATCCGGCCCGGAGCGGGTCGATCGGGGTCGGGACATGCCCATCTTGTACTTGACTACAAGTACAAGATCAATCAGGCTCGCGGCCATTCTCTCCAGGAGGGCCGCCGATGACCGCGCCGCAGACCCATCTCGCGCTTCCGATCCCCAATGGCTGGTTCGCGGTGGCCTGGAGTCGCGACCTCGAGGAGGGGCAGGTCCAGCGAGTCCAGGCCTTCGGGCGCGAGCTCGTGCTGTTCCGGACGCGCAGCGGGGGGCCCGTCCTGCTCGACGCCTACTGTCCCCATCTCGGGGCGCATCTCGCCGTCGGCGGCCGCGTCTTCGGCGAATCGATCCGCTGCCCGTTCCATGGCTGGCGGTTCGACGAGACGGGGCGCTGTGTCGAGATCCCGCATTGCAAGAAGCCGATCCCGGAGAGGGCGCGCCTGCGCAGCTGGGCGCTCGTCGAGAAGAACGAGATGATCTTCGCCTGGCACCACGCCGAGGAGAAGCCGCCGGACTGGGAGATCCCGACGATCGACGTCATCGGTCATCCGGATTGGACGCCGCCGCGCCGCGTCGACATCGACATCGCGGTCCACATGCAGGAGCTCGCCGAGAACAACTTCGATCCGGTCCATTTCGAGTTCGTCCACGGCATGCCCGCGCCGCCCCCCTCCGAATACGTCTTCTCCGAGAGCGGCCGCTTCGTCCGTGCCGAGAGCAAGGTCGTGCGCGAGACGCCGATGGGCAGCTTCGATACGCGCCTCGTGCGCGAGACCTTCGGGCTCGGCCTCTCGACGGTCGTCTCGGACGGCATTCCCGGCGTCGGGACGATGCTCTTCGTCTCGGTGACGCCGATCGATGCGGGGCATTCGAAGATGCGCTGGCTGCTCACCGTCACGAAGAACGTCGCCGACCAGCACGGCGAGGAGTTCATGAGCGGCATCGTGAAGGGCGTGATGGACGACGTGCCGATCTGGGAGAACAAGATCCATCGCGAGCGGCCGGTCCTCTGCGAGCTCGACAAGGAGATCGCCGACTTCCGGCGCTGGACCCGCCAGTTCTATTCGGGGCTCGGCGAGGGCTGAGGCGCATCGGGCGCGTCTCAGGCCTCGAGCGCCTCGAGCACGCTCCACTCGGCGCCGAGATCCTTGCGCGCGAGGGAGAGGGCTTCGGCCTCGGAGTCCGCGGCGATCGAGAGCAGACGCGTTCGGGGGCTTCCCGTCGCCTTGCAGCGCAGGCGAAAGATGCGCGGCTCGGCCGCATCGATCGCTGCGTCGGCGGCCGCATCGGGCGCGGTCGTCGGCGAGGTCCCCCGCGAGGTTCCCGGCGAGCTCGCCGGTGCCGGGGATGCGGCCTTCGGAGAACGGGCAGCGGGCGCACGCGCGGGCTCGGGGGGCGGTGCCTGCGCCGTCCGGGACGCCAGGCCGGCGGCTGCGAGCAGCTCGGCGTAGGTCCCGTCCGCTTCCGACAGCAGGGCGCCGGCGACCCAGACCTTGTTGTTCGTTACCCGACTCTTCTCGCGGCGGATATGCCAGATCTCGATGCGAGCGAGCGAGACGCCGCGTCCGGGGACGTCGATTTCGAGCGGAAACGGCTTCTTCGGGTCGAGCCAGACGGGGCAGAGCAGGCAGACGCCGCCTTCGGAGACGTCGACGATACGAACGCGGATCCGCTCCCGGCCGCGCAGGACCCGGCCGTGAAGCCGGGTCTGGGCTCGCGGGGATCGGCGACGCTCGGATTCGGCCTTCGAGGCGGACTTGCCCGACATGACGGTTCGTGCTCCCGGTTCCGGGTCGCCGACCCGGAGGCGCTGCGCTCCGATCGCCGATCGTGACGGGCGTTCTGTCGACACCTTCGTGTTTCGAGTTGAGGCCGATGGGGCACGAAGCCGAAGATGGGTCCGAAAGCACAAGACGGGCGAGCGGCCGGACGGGATCGGCCGGCATTTCCGGGACGTTTCGCTCATCGTGCACGCGGATTTCCGCTTCGAATCGCCCTCTGCCCCGAAGCGTCCCGCGGCGCCTCGAGGCAGGGGTGCGATTTCGGTTCCGCGTCGGGGACTAACCTGCCGCGGTGAGCGGGCTCAGGCGCAGCTCGACCCGGCGGTTCAGCTGCTTGCCCTCCGGCGTGTCATTCGATGCGACCGGATATCCCTCGCCGAACCCCTCAGTCACGATGCGCATGCTCGCGACACCCTTGCCTGCGAGATGGTTGCCGACGGCCTGCGCACGGCGCCGGGAGAGGTCGAGGTTGTAGGCGTCGCTGCCGTCGCTGTCGGTATGCCCCATGACCTCGATGATCGTCTTGTCGTATTCGGTCAGGACGAGGCTGACGGCGTGCATCACCTCGAGAAAGTCGGGGCGCAGAGTCGCGCTCGCGGTATCGAAGGTGACGTTCGAGGGCATCACGAGCGTGATCTGGTCGCCGGTCCGGACGACACGAACGCCCGTGCCTTCGAGGAACTGGCGCAGCTTCGCGTCCTGATGGTCCATGTAGCCGCCGACCGCTCCGCCGGCGAGCACGCCGACGCCGGCGCCGATCATCGCCGCCTTCGCGGCATCCTTGCCGGCGAGCGCCGCGATGCCCGCAGCCACGCCCGCGCCGATGCCGCCGCCGAGCACGCCGCCGATCACCGTCTTGCTGATGCGCCGCTCGCCCGTGTAGGGATCGGTCACGCAGCCTGGCGTCGATGCGAGCACGAGCCCCCCGATCAATGCGAGGACGAGCGTCCGGGATCGGCCGAAGCGGATCGAGGCGGTCGCGGTTCGGAGGCGGGAGGCGGGAGCAAGGGTCATGGCGATTTCCTTCATTCACTCATTCTTTCATGCGTACATTCGACGGCTCGAGCGGCTCGAGCGGCTCGAGCGGCTGCGCAGCGTAGCTCTGCCATGGAGGCCGTGCAGCCGAGTTCGTTCCCGGGACCGGTTCGACCCGGAGTCCGCCGGAGTCGCGCGCGCGATCGCATGCGCTGTGGACCGATCGCCGGCGCATCGCGTGCGGATGCATTTCCACCGCATCCACGCGGCCGGCTTCAGCCGACGATGTTGACGAGTCGGCCCTTCACGACGATCACCTTCTTCGGCGCCCGTCCGTCGAGGATCCGCTGGACGGCTTCGAGCGCCAGCGCGAGTTCCTGCGCCTGCGCATCGGAGACGTCCGCCGGGACCTGGATCTCGCCTCGCTTCTTGCCGTTGACCTGGACGACGAGCGTGATCTCGTCGGCGACGAGCAGGGCGGGATCGGCGACCGGCCATGGGGCGTAGGCGAGGACCTCCGCGTGACCGAGGCGCTGCCAGAGCTCTTCGGCGAGATGCGGCGCCATCGGCGAGAGCAGCAGCACGAAGGCCTCGGCCGATGCGCGGGGCAGGGCGGCGTCCTTCGTGATGTCGCGAGCGAAGACCATGAGCTTCGAGATCGCCGTGTTGAATCGCATCGCCTCGAGATCGTCGGTCACGCCGGCGATCGTCAGGGCCGTGAGGCGCCGCTGTTCGAGGCTGCCTTCGCCGGCCTCCGGCGCGCGGAAGCGCTCGCCGTCCGGGGCGTCGTCGTGGAACAGTCGCCAGGCGCGCTGCAGGAAGCGGTCGATGCCGAGGATGCCTTCGGTCGACCAGGGCGCCGCCTTTTCGAGCGGGCCGATGAACATCTCGTAGAGCCGCATCGCGTCGGCGCCGTGCTCGCGGATCACGTCGTCGGGATTGACGACGTTGCCCTTGCTCTTCGACATCTTCTCGACGACGCGCTCGAGCGGGAGCGCCGGATCCTCGGGATGGACGGGGTTGCCGCTCGCATCGACGGCGATCTTCGATTGGTGGAGCCAGCGCGCCTTGAGCGCGCGGCCGTCCGCCCTGGCGACGGGGCCGTCGTCGGTCTCCCGCACGTCCGCCGACGCATAACGTCGCGCGCTGCCCGGCGCGGCGCAGTCCGAGACGTCGTCGTCGTAGTAGCGGAAGCTCTCGCCGAGGATCATGCCCTGGTTGACCAGCTTCTGGAATGGCTCCTTCGTATGCACGAGCCCGAGGTCGTAGAAGACCTTGTGCCAGAAACGCGAGTAGAGCAGATGCAGGACGGCATGCTCGGCGCCGCCGATGTAGAGATCGACGGGCATCCAGTAACGCTCGGCCTCCATCGACCAGGGCGCCGAGTCGTTGCCCGGATCGACGAAGCGCAGGAAATACCAGCAGCTCCCGGCCCATTGCGGCATGGTATTCGCGTCGCGCAGGACGCGGCGGCCGCTCGCATCCGTCGTCTCGATCCATTCCTGGACGCGCGCGAGCGGCGCCTCGAAGCCCTCGCCCTTCGGCTTGAAATCGTCGAGCTCCGGCAGCAGCAGCGGCAGCTCGGATTCGGGGATCAGCAGGGTTGCGCCGTCCGGCGCATGGACGACCGGGAAGGGCTCGCCCCAGTACCGCTGCCGACTGAAGAGCCAGTCCCGGAGCTTGTAGGTCACCGTCCCGCGCCCGAGGCCCTTCGCCTCGAGCCATTCGATCATCTTGCGCTTTGCGGCCTCGGTCTCGAGCCCGTCGAGGAATCCCGACGCGGTCGCGCGGCCGCTGCCGGTGAAGGCGGCCTCTTCGACGTTGCCTCCGGCGACGACCTCGACGATCGGGAGGCCGAAGGTCTTCGCGAAGGCCCAGTCGCGCTCGTCGTGGGCGGGGACGGCCATGATCGCGCCGGTGCCGTAGCCGGCGAGCACG
>CAZFKD010000229.1:3345-7008 GCA_964519695.1 uncultured Spirochaetaceae bacterium | reverse complement strand
GCAGGGCTGCGCTTTCGGCTCGAAGACCGCGAGCAGGGGCGAAGCCACGAAGTCCTCTCGCCGCTCTTCGGGGCCCACAACGTCGAGAACGTCGTCGCCGTGCTCGCGGCGCTCGAGCTGCTCGGCGTTCCGATCGGCGAGGCGATCGCCGCTCTGCCGACACATCGCGGCGTCAAGCGACGTCAGGAGGTGCGCGGCGTCGCGGCGGGCGTCACGGTGATCGACGATTTCGCGCATCATCCGACGGCGGTGGCGGCGACGCTCGACGCGATCCGTCAGCGCCATCCGGGCAGCCGGATCGTCGCGCTGCTCGAGCCGCGGACGAATACGAGCCGGCGGGCGATCTTCCAGCAGGACTACGTCGCGGCGCTGATGCAGGCCGATCGCGCCGGCATCGCCGAGGTCGGGAGCGAGCCGATCTACAGCATCACGGGCGAGGTGACCGAGATCCTCTCGTCGCAGGCCGTCGCCGCGGCGCTGCGCGAGCGCGGACGGGATGCCCGGGCCTTCGACGGCATCGACGAGATGATCGACTGGGTCGTCGCTGGCCGGAAGCCGAGCGACGTCGTGCTGGTCATGAGCAACGGCGCATTCGGCGGCATCTGGGAGAAGCTGCTCGCGGCGCTCGAGCGGTCGGCCGGCGAGCGTTCGGTCTGAATCATCGATCGACGCCGGCGGGGCGCTCTCAGATCCAGAATTCGGCGACGCGCTCGGGATCGATCGGGACGGTGACGATCTCCTGGACGCGGCGGCCGACGATGGTCGCGATCAGGAGATAGGCGGCGTCGAGGACACGGTCCCCCATCTGCGCCGTCGCGTGGCATAGGACGGAGGCACGTGTATTGCTGACCATCACGTCCTCGATCGCCGTGTCGAAGCCGACCTGTCCGAACTCGCCGAGCGACGCGAGGTAGTCGAAGATCTCGTCGGGGCCCTTGATGTCGCCGTGCCAGGGGCCGGAGCCCTTGACGCGCCAGACGATGTCTTCGGCCCAGAGGGCGCGGAGAGTCTGGCGATCGCCCGCATTGGCCGCCTGCAAGCATTGGTGGACGAGGAGGGCATTGGGATGTTCGATCATTTCGATCTCCGGGCGGAGCGGGCGCGAGGCCATCATACGGCGCTCGCCCACACGATGGGAAGCGAAATCAGCGAAATCGACGATGCGAATCGAAGTCGAGCGGCGAGCGGCGCTTCGCGATGAGCGGTATCGACGCGATTCTCGCAACGTTGAATGCGGAGTACACCTTCGATGCCCGTGGCCGCATCTCCGGCGCGCGGCATGACGGGGTCTTGCCCCGATTCGTGCTAGGTCGCGCCGGGGAGGGCTGTGTCTGGCGCTTCGGCGCCGGCCTGGACGGCGCCGAAGTCGTCGCGCTGGCTCGGCTGGCCGGTCGCGAGTCGGGCGCCTCTTTCGAGGGGGAATTGCCCGCGCCGCCGGAGCGGTTGGTCGCGCTCTCCCGAATCCTCGCGAGCGAGCACGATCGCGATCGCGCTCGCTCGGCGCGCCGGTCGCTCGTCACACGCGCTGGTGTCGTCTGCGGCGAGCTCTGGATCTTCGACTAGCGTCGATCTCGCTGGGGAAGAGGGGTCAAGTGCGGGACGGGGACCCCGCCACGCGTCCAGCCGAGCGCCTCGGCCATCGCGTGATAGACGTAGCTCTGCTCCTTCACGCCGTGAAAGAGCGCGGCCCGCGCACCGCCCGCGTAGATCGGGACGTCTTCGCCGGCGTGGGTCTCCTGCGACATCGGGACCGTCGCCTCCTGCAGGTAGGCAGGGTCGGTCGTGTCGACGTGCGTGAGGTCCGGGCGGCCGCGCGTGATGCCGCGGTAGTGGCAGTCGTACGGAGGGCGGCCGTCGCAGGGCTCGTGGGGCAGGCGATGGGGGCCCTCGGGTTGCTGGCGCGAGGCGCCCGTGTAGCCCGGGCCGTTCGCGTAGGAGAGCGTCGTATAGGGGAGGTCGAGGGCATCGAGGCCGGGGGTGGACGCGTCTTCGCTGAGCCAGTCGATGGCGACGCTCTTGCCGAGGATCGGATTGCCGCGCTTCGCGTAGCCCGAGATCGTGAGCGTATGGCTGTGGTCGGCGGTGACGACGACGAGCGTATCGCGCGGGCTCGTCTTCTCGAGGGCCACGGCGACGGCGTCGGCGAAGGCGATCGTCTCCGACAGCGCGTGGTAGGCGCTGCCGACATGGTGGCCATGGTCGATGCGGCCGCCTTCGACCATCAGGAAGAAGCCGTCGGGATCCCGTGCGAGCAGGTCGATCGCGAACGAGGTCATCTCGGCGAGGGAGGGCTCGCCTGCCCGGTCGCCCGCGCGATCGGCCTCCCAGCGCATGTCGCCGGGCTCGAACAGACCGAGCACGCGGGTCGTCTTCGCACGGTCGATCCGTCGCAGGCCCTCGCGGTTCCAGACGTAGGCCGAGCCCGGGCGTCCCGCGAGCCACTCCTGGACGAGGTCACGACCGTCGAGCCTTCCTCCGCGCCGATCCGGGTCCTCCGGGTCGATCTCGGAGCCCGGACGGAAATGGGTTCGCCCGCCGCCGAGAACGACCTCGATCCCGTCGCCGTAGGGCAGCTCGACGAGCTGGCGCGCGATGTCCGGGAAGCCCGCCTGCCGGGCCTCTCCCGACATGCGCGAGTCGTCCTCCCAGAAGCGGAAGGGAACATGGGCATAGGCGCCGGCGGGCGTCGCATGGGTCACGGTCGTCGTCGTGACGATGCCGGTCGCGAGGCCGCGGGTCTCGGCCTCTTCGAGCAGCGTCGTGACCCGCGCGCCCTCGACGCTCTCGAATCGGCCGCGTCGGACGCGCTCGTCGACGCCGAGGACGCCGGTCCGGGTCTTCACGCCGGTCATCAGCGCGGTGATCGCGCCGGCCGAATCGGCGACCTGGGAGTCGGTCGTGTAGGTCTTCGCGAGGGCGAGATGCGGCAGCGTCTCGAAGACGAGACGGTTCTCCTCGCCGCTCTTGCCCCGGCGCTGGCCTTCGAGGATGCGCGCGGCCGTGATCGTGGAGACGCCCATGCCGTCGCCGACGAACAGGATGACGTTCTTCGCGGGCGGCTCGCCCTCGATGAAGCGCGCGGCCCGAGCGACGGCGCGGCGTCCCTCGGCGAACCAGGCGTTCGCTTCGCGCGGATCGCGCGCCGGGCGCACCGTCGCTGCGGCACCCGCGTTCGCGCGCGTTGCCGCGCCGCCCTGCGCGTCCGTCGGTGTGCCGGGCGAGCGACAGGCGAGGACGCCGAGCGACAGAGCGAGCGTGAGGGCGAGGACGAGCGCCGGGGCGAGTCGACGAGCGGGGTGCATGCATTCTCCTGCGGTGATCAGACGTCGAGGCCGACCGAGCGCATCAGCTCGACGGCGTTGCTCTTCGTGACGACGCCTTCCTTGACGCGATAGTCGAAGCGCATCGCGCCGTCTTCCAGATGGTCCTCGAAATGGACGTTCGCGAGGCGGCCGGCGCTCGCGGGGACGATCTGGGTCAGGGCCAGATCATGGGTCGTGACGAGGCCGAGGGCGCCGTTTTCGACCAGCCCGCGGATCACCGCCTCGGCGCCGATCCGGCGGTCGTGGGAGTTCGTTCCGTGCAGGATCTCGTCGAGCAGGAAGAGCGCCGGGGGCCGGCCGCGCGACACCTCGACGACCTGACGCAGGCGCAGGATCTCCG
>CAZFKD010000229.1:0-3335 GCA_964519695.1 uncultured Spirochaetaceae bacterium | reverse complement strand
TCCGCCATGAAATGCGACTGGCCCTCGGCGAGCGAATCGACGATCCGGATCGAGGCCGCGATGCGCAGCGGGGAGAGCCGGAGGGATTCGGCGCAGACGGGCGCGCCGGCCAGCGCGAGAACGGTGTTGCAGCCGACGGTCCGGAGGAACGTGCTCTTGCCCGACATGTTGGAGCCGCTCACGACGAGCGCCTGGGGCGCCTGCCCGAGCCGGAGATCGTTGCGCACACAGCGCTCGGGCGCGATCAGCGGATGCCCGAGCCCGCGCGCCTCGAAACAGGCGTTGCCGGCGTCGATCTCGGGGTCGTCCACGATCTCGGGGAAGGGTGCCCCCGGATGCTCGTAGGCGAAGCCGGCGAGGACGGCGAGCGCCTCGATCTCGGCCGAGACGGCGATCCAGACGTCGAGTCGCGGGCCACAGCGCGCGCGCCAGGCC
Source organism: uncultured Spirochaetaceae bacterium (assembly GCA_964519695.1). Taxonomy (GTDB): domain Bacteria; phylum Myxococcota_A; class UBA9160; order UBA9160; family UBA4427; genus UBA4427. Next base: position 2,900 of record CAZFKD010000229.1, on the reverse strand, counting down.
TCGAGCGCGATCGCCACGTGCGTGCCCCAGAGCAGCGCCGCCGCGATCGGCGCGAAGAACTGGTTGCGGCGCTGGTCGCGGCGGTCGACCAGGCTGCGCAGGCGCGCGAGCTCCGCCGAGGGCGAAGCGCCCGTCGAGACGAGCTCCCCGGCGAGGCGGACGAGGAGGGGGGACGTGAAGCGCTCGCGTTCGAGGCAGGCGAGCAGGGCCGAGGTGCGGGCGAGCGCTTCGACGGGCGCTCCCGCGGCCTGCAGGATCGGCGCGACCCGGGCGCGCAGCGCGAGGGCGAGGCCGCCCTGCAGGAGCAGGGCGAGGGCGAAGGGAACGGGGCCCGAGCCGCTCCGGATCCAGAGCGCCAGTCCGCCGAGCGAGAGCAGCGTCGCGGCGACGCAGACGTACGGGAGCCAGCGCGGCAGTGCTTCGGCGGTCACGCGGGCCCAGGCCTCGAGCAGCGCGGTCGGCGTCTCGGATGTCGGCGGATCGCCACCGCAGAGTGTCAGGTCCCGCCGGAGATCGAGTCGCGGACGCAGCTCGGCGACGGCGGCTTGCCGCTCGCGGATCGTCTCCGGGCTGGCGGCAGCGAGCAGCCAGGCGGCGAGCCGGTCGCTGCCGCCCACGCTGCGGGTCGTCGCGAGCTGCTCGAAGAGTGAGCCGGTTCCGAACAGATCGAGGTCGCGGGCGTAGGGATGGGCCGGATCGAGATAGCGCAGCCCGGCGTCGCCGCGGCCGGCGAAGCGATGCTCGAGGCGGGCGAGGCCGTCGTCGTAGAAGCGCTGGATGCGCTCGGCGCGCTCCCCGCGCGCGAGCACGCGATCGTGCGCGACGACGAGCGCGATGAAGGCGGCGGCGGGGATCAGGAGCCAGGGGGCGGGAAGGCTTCGGGTGCCGAAGGCGAGCCAGGCAGCGACCAGCAGGGCCGCGAAGCAGGCGAGGCGCGCGTTCGAGACGAGCCGCGCGCGGGCCGACCAGAAGCGCGCCTGGGCGGACGCACCGTCGAGGCCCGTGCGATAGATCTCGGCCGGGTTCTCGGGCGGACTGCCGCTCATCGGAAGGCCAGGACGCGGGCGCCGTTCGCGAGCGGATGCGCCCCGCGGATCGCGGTCTTCACGTACCGCCGCGCCGCGTCGACGGCGGCGCGCAGCGATTCGCCCTGCGCGAGCCCCGCCGCGATCGCAGTCGAGAGCGCGCAGCCCGTGCCGTGGACGGCGGGGCCCGGAATTCGTTCGCCGGGCAGCCAGGCCTGCTCGATCGCGTCCTCGCCCGCGCCGCGGCGGCGCCAGACGAGCAGATCGCTGGCATCTCCGGCGAGATGACCGCCCTTGAGCAGCACGCCCTCGAGCTCGAGCTCGAGCAGCAGCTGCCGTGCGGCGGCTTCGCCCTCGCTGCGGCCGGGCAGCTTCTCGCCGACGAGGATCTCGGCCTCGGGCCAGTTGGGCGTCAGCAGGCAGCGGCCGCGGATCAACGCGCGCAGCGCACCGTAGGCCCGGCGCTCGAGCAGCAGCGTCCCGTCGCTCGCGGCGAGCACGGGATCGATCACGACCGGGATCCCTTCGCTGCCCGCGAGCGCGAGCAGCACGTTGCGGGCGACGTCGTCGCTCGCGAGCATGCCGATCTTGATCGCGTCGGGTCGCACCGCTTCGAGCGTCGCGCGCAGCTGCTCGAGGACGAGCGACGGAAAGACGGGCAGCACGCGCCGGACCCGGGCGCCGTCCTGGATCGTCAGCGCGGTCGGGACGGCCGCGGCATGGACGCCGAACGCCGCCAGCACCTGACAATCGGCCTGTAGACCGGCGCCGCCGGTCGGATCGGAGCCCGCAATCGAAAGCACACTCGGCATGCGCGGCGCATGGTAAGTTCCCGGCCCGGAGACCGCATCCCGTGAAGCCTCTCGATCGTGTTTCCCCGAGCCGGCCGGATCGGTTGCGGCGGGTCTTCGGACTCGGCCAAGCGCGCGTGCATGCGCGGCGGCCTGCATGCCCGCCGCGTCGGGCGGGCGCGCCGATGCGGGCGCGGGGCCGGCCTCCCGGATGGGCAGCGCGCTCGCCGGGCTCCTTCTGGTCCTGATCGTCGCGGGCTGTGCACAGGCGGGCGGGAAGGGGGCCGCGACCGCGCCGCCGCCGACCGTGATCCTGATCTCGCTCGACGGGACACGGCCCGCGGATCTCGAGGCCGGGCTGCCGAGCCTCGTCGCCCTCGGTCGCCGGGGCGCGCGAGCCGAGGCGCTCGTCCCCGTCGATCCGACGAATACGTTTCCCAACCACGTGAGCCTCGCGACGGGTGTACGGCCCGAGGTCCATCGCCTCGTCAACAACGGCTTCGTCGATCCGGAGCGCGGCCGTTACAGCCAGGGCGATCCGCCGCACGAGTGGATCGAAGCGGAGCCGATCTGGTCGATCGCCGAGCGCAGCGGTGTTCCGGCGGCCTCGTTCTATTGGGTCGGCTCCGAGGGGCCGACGAAGAACGGCGTCGCGCCGCGGGAGGCCCGCAAATTCTCCTCGCGCACGCTCGAGAAGACGAAGGTCGACCAGATCCTCGCCTGGCTCGCGCTCGAGGACCGGGAGGCGCGCCCCCGCCTCATCACCGCCTGGTTCCATGGCGCCGACCACGCCGCCCACGTCGACGGTCCGGACGCGCCGTCGGTCGCCGAGTCGCTCGCGCCGCAGGACCGCGCGATCGCTCGCCTCGTCGAGGCGCTCGAGGAGCAGGGTCGCTTCGTGTCGACGACGCTGCTCTTCGTTTCGGACCACGGCATGGCGCGGGCGGAGCGGCGGGTGAATCTCGGCAGTCTGCTCCGCAAGCACGGCGCGCGGGCGAAGGTGATCGGGATCGGCGGCTTTGCGTCGATCTACGCCGGCCCGACCCGCCGCGATCCGCGCTCCCTCGACCGCATCGTCGAGATC
>CAZFKD010000228.1:0-7014 GCA_964519695.1 uncultured Spirochaetaceae bacterium | reverse complement strand
GGCCTCGACGAGGTCGTCTACAGCGATCGCTCGGGCGGCCTGCTGCAGGTCGTCCACGACATGGACGCGCTCGCGCACAAATCCGCGGACGAGTGGAAGGCGCTCTTCGAGCTGCGCGCGGGGCGCAACGAATGGCCCTACGGCTCGGGCGTCTGGGGCAAGAAGGAGTGGGTGCTGCCGGACATCGAGAACGAGAACGTCGTCTCGATGTACGAGGGCCATACGAATCTCTTCTGGGCCGAACGCTACGGCCGCGAGATCGGCCTCGAAGATCTCTGGCTGAAGCTCTGCGGCAACTCGCATACGGGCTCGTTCAAGGATCTCGGGATGACGGTGCTCGTCTCGCAGGTCAAGCAGATGATCGCGCAGGGCGTCTCGATCCCGGCGGTCGCCTGCGCCTCGACGGGCGATACCTCGGCGGCGCTGTCGGCCTATGCGGCGGCGGCGGGCATTCCCGCGATCGTATTCCTGCCGCGCGGCAAGATCTCGCTCGCGCAGCTGATCCAGCCGGTCGCGAACGGGGCGATCGTCTTCGCCCTCGATACGGATTTCGACGGCTGCATGGAGATCGTGAAGCAGGTCTCCGCGAACGACGGCGTCTATCTGGCGAACTCGATGAACAGCCTGCGGATCGAGGGCCAGAAGACGGTCGGCATCGAGATCGCCCAGCAGCTCGACTGGAGCATGCCGGACTGGCTCGTCATCCCGGGAGGGAATCTCGGCAACGTGTCGGCCCTCGCGAAGGGGCTCGACATGCTCTTCGCGCTCGGGATGATTTCGAAGCGCCCGCGCATATGCGTCGGTCAGGCCGAGGCCGCGAATCCGCTCTATCTCGCCTATCAGCGCGACTTCGAGGTCTTCGAGCCGATCGCGGCCCGCCAGACCGTCGCGTCGGCGATCCAGATCGGCAATCCCGTCTCCTACGAGAAGGCGGTCGACGCGCTGCGGCGCTACGACGGCGTCGTCGAGCAGGCCTCGGAGTCGGAGATCATGGAGGAGTGCGCGAAGGCGGATCGGACGGGCCTGTTCAACTGCCCGCATACCGGGGTCGCGCTGGTCGCGCTGCGCAAGCTGCAGGCCCGGGGGCTCGTGAAGAAGGGCGACCAGGTCGTCGTGATCTCGACTGCTCATGGGCTCAAGTTCGTCGACTCGAAGCTCGCCTACCACACGATGCGGCTCGAGGGCATCGTCTCGGAGCATCCGAATCCGCCGATCGAGCTCGAGGCGAGCTATGCGAAGGTGCGCGACCGGATGAAGCACGAGATCGATCGGAGATTCGGCGGCTGATGTTTACCGGCATCGTCGAGCATGTCGGACGCGTCGTCGGCGTCGAGCGTCGATCGGACCTTCTGCGCCTCCAGATCGATCTCGGGCCGATCGCCGCCGGCATCCGCCTCGGCGACAGCATCGCCGTGCTCGGCTGCTGCCTGACGGTGACGCGTATCGAGGGCGCGGTCCACACCTTCGAAGCGATTCTGGAGACCCTCTCGCGCACGCGGTTCGGCCGTCTCGAGGCCGGCGATCCCGTCAACCTCGAGCGCGCGATGGCCGCCGGGGCGCGCTTCGACGGGCATCTCGTCCAGGGCCACGTCGACGGGCTCGGCGAGGTCGAGCGGGTGGTGCGCGAAGGGAACGAGGTCCTGATCCATGTCCGGCTGCAGGACCCCGCGCTCGCGCCCGGCCTGGTCGACAAGGGATCGATCACGATCGATGGCGTCTCGCTGACGGTGGTGCGGGCCGAGGAGGATCGCTTCCACGTCGCGCTGATCCCGTACACCCTCGACCACACCACGCTCGCGGATCTGCGCCCGGGCGACGCGGTCCATCTCGAGGTCGACGTCTTCGCGAAATACCTGAAGCAGTATCTCGATCGGGTCCTGCCCGAACTGGTCGCGGCGGCGATCGCCGCGCGGGACGCGCCGGAGAAGACTTGAATGATGCACCGGCGCCATCTGCGTCGCGGCATCGATGGACCAAGGGGGGAGCGTCCGAGTGGGAATTGGATCCGGAATGAGAGGGCAGTCGGTGCGGCGCGTTCGGATCGCCGCCTCGATGATGGGTCTCGTGCTCCTCGCGGGCGCGGCCGGAGCGGCCGGCGCGCAGAGCGAGGCCCGCGCCTGGGAGAGCACCCTCGATCGCGTCGCTCGGGCCGTCGTCGTCCTGCGCGTCAGCACGCCGCGCGCCTTCGACGACACGACGCCCGGGACCTCGACGGCGACGGGCTTCGTGATCGATGCCCGGCAGGGGCTCATCCTCACGAACCGGCATGTCGTCACGACGGCGCCCGTCACGGCAGAGGCGGTCTTCCAGGACAACGAAGAGGTCGCGATCCAGGCGGTCTACCGCGATCCGGTCCACGATTTCGGGATCTTCCGGTTCGATCCGGCCCAGGTCCGCTTCATGAAGCTCGAGGCGCTCGAGCTCGCGCCCGAGCTGGCCCGTGTCGGCACGGAGGTCCGCGTCGTCGGGAACGATGCCGGCGAGAAGCTCTCGATCCTCTCCGGCACCATCGCGCGGCTCGATCGCGAGGCCCCGGAATACGGGCAGACCTCGTTCAACGATTTCAACACGTTCTACATCCAGGCCGCGTCGAGCACGTCCGGCGGCTCGTCCGGATCGCCGGTCGTCGACATCGACGGACGGGTGCTTGCGCTCAACGCCGGCGGGCGGCGCGACGCTGCGTCGAGCTTCTTTCTGCCGCTCGATCGTGTCAAGCGCGCTGTCGAGCGGCTGCAGCGCGGGGAGTCCGTGCCGCGCGGGACCGTGCAGGTCGTGTTCGATCACAAGCCCTTCGACGAGGTTCGGCGGCTCGGCCTGCGCGAGCCGACCGAGGCGGCCGTGCGCGCGCGCTTTCCGGAGGGCACGGGGATGATCGTCGTGCGGGAAGTCGTTCCCGGCGGGCCCGCCGATGGGCAGCTCGAGGTGGGCGACGTGATCGTGCGCGTCTCGGGTCGGCCGGTGAATGCCTTCCTCCCGATCGAGGCGGCGCTCGACGATGCGATCGATCCGGACGTCGAACCGTCGTCTTCGAGGTCGAGCGCGCAGGGGCGCCTCATACGGTCGAGATCCTCGTCGCGGATCTGCATGCGATCACGCCGGCCGAATACCTCGAATACTCCGGCGGCGTCCTGAATCCGCTCTCGTACCACCAGGCGCGCAACGCCTCGGTCGCCGTGGGCGGCGTCTACGTCGCGAGCGCGGGTTATGCCCTCGCGCGCGCGGGCGTTCCGCGGCGCGCGGTGATCACCGAGCTCGCCGGCGAGAAGACTCCGGATCTCGCGACCTTCGAGGCGGTGCTCGCCTCGAAGCCCCACGACGCGCGTCTGCCCGTGCGCTTCTTCCAGCTCTCGCAGCCGTCGGCACCGATGGTCGCCGTGATGCGCAACGATCGGCGCTGGTTCTCCATGCGACATTGCCGGCGCGACGAACCGACGGGCCATTGGCCCTGCGTGCCGTCGCCCGATCCGCCGCCGACCCCGCCGGCCGTGCCCGGCGAGACGAGCCTCGAGGCGGACGGGGCCTTCGCGGTCCGCCGCGTCGCCGCGTCGCTCGTGATGGTGCGGACCTCGATTCCCTATCGCCTCGACGGCGTCCACGGCGATCAGTTCCACGGCTCCGGCCTGATCGTGGACACCGAACGCGGTCTCGTCGTCGTCGATCGCGAGACGGTCCCGATCGCCCTCGGCGACATCACGATCACCTTCGCCGGCTCGCTCGAGGTCCCGGGCGAGTTCGTCTATCTGCACCCGGAGCACAACCTCGCAGTCGTCCGTTACGACCCGCGCCTGATCGGCGACTCGAAGGTCCGGGCGGCGACGCTCCGGGACGTCGCCCTCGACGTCGGCGACCCCGTCTGGATGGTCGGCCTGACCTCGACCGAGCGGGTCGTGTCGCGGCGCACGCAGATCTCCCGGCGCGAGCCGATGCAGATGCCGCTGACGCATCCGCCGCGCTTCCGGGATACGAATCTCGAGCTCGCGACCCTCGAGGATGCAGCGCAGACGGTGGGTGGCGTGTTGACGGATCGCTTCGGCCGGGTGATCGCGCTCTGGGCCTCGTTCAGCAGCGGAAGCGACGCTGCGACCGAGGGCTTTTTCGGCGCGATCCCCTCCTGGCATCTCGAGCGCATGATCGAGCCGCTGCGGCGGGGCGAGCCGGTCGGCTGGCATACCGTCGGGCTCGAGCTCGAGCCCCTGACGCTGGCCGATGCGCGCGATCGCGGGCTGACCGATCGACAGGCCCGGCGCATCGAGCGATCCGATCCCGACAGTCGCCGGGTCTTGTCCGTGATTCGCCGCAGTCGCGGGACGCCGGGCGACGTGCTCTTCCGGGAAGGCGACCTGATCCTCTCGATCGACGGCCGGCCGGTGACGCGGATGCGTCATCTCGCGCGCCTCGATCGGGGGCTCCGGGCGGTGGTCGAGGTCTTGCGGGACGGTGTCGAGCAGACCCTGGAGGTCGAGCCGCAGCCGATGTCGGGGGAGGGTACGACGCGCGCGGTCCTGTGGGCGGGGGCGCTCCTGCAGGCTCCGCATCCGGTGCTCTCCGCGCAACATCGGATCGAGCCCGGCGGCGTCTACGTCTCCCGCCACTGGTTCGGTTCGCCTTCGACGCGCTATCGGCTCGAGGCGACGCGCCGGATCGTCCAGGTCGACGGCACGCCGGTGGCCGATCTCGATGGCTTCCTCGCCCTCGTCGCGGACAAGCGTGACCGGGACGCGGTCCGTCTCGAGACCGTCGATCTCGACGGCAGACCCGCGGTCATCACCCTGAAGCTCGACCTCGACTACTGGCCGACCTACGAGCTGCGCCGGACGCAAACGGGCTGGGAGCGCATCGGGGCGGAGGTCGTGCCGTGAGCGGGCGGCGCGCGCTCGCTGGCGCGCAGGTGGCGAGCTGGCTCCGTGGCGGCGCTGGCGCACGCGTGATCGGGCCCGGTCCGCGGCCCAAGGACCCGCTCGTGCTCTACGAGTTCGAGGCGTGCCCGTTTTGTCGTCGCGTTCGCGAGGCGACGACACGACTCGATCTCGAGGTTCTCGTGCGGCCCTGTCCGAAGGATGGCCAGCGCTATCGGGAGGAGGTCCGCTCGCTCGGAGGGCGCGAGCAGTTCCCGTTCCTGATCGATCCGGATACTGGCGTCCAGATGTACGAATCGGCGGAGATCGTCGCCTACCTCCACCGCGAGTACGGCCAGGACGAGCCGCCCGCCTCCGGTCGGTCGGGCGCGCTTCGGACGGCGCTGCTCGTCGCGTCGGGCCTGGGCCGTGGCGCGGCCGGCAGCCGATCGCGGGCGTCGCGCAGCCCGGCGACGGCGCTCGTGGTCTACGGGTTCGAGGCGCAGCCAGAGAGTCGGATCGTGCGGGAGGTGCTCTGCGAGCTCGAGCTCGCGCACCTCATGCGCCCCGCGGCGCCGGGCAGCACTCGCCGCGAGGGGCTCGGGCTCGATCCGCAAGCGCGTTCGTTGCCGCTGCTCTTCGATCCCAATACCGGGAGCGAGCGCAGCGGCTGGCGCGCGATCGTGCGTCATCTCGAGGATCAGTACGCCGTGGCGCCGAAGCGGCGCTGATGCCCGCGCCGGCGCACTGCGCCGCGACCGGGACGATGTCTTCACGACCTCTCAGGTGAGGCGGTCGAGCAGCAGCGTCGCGATGCCGAGGAACGAGAAGAAGCCGAGGCTGTCGGAGGCGAAGGTCACGAGGATGCTCGAGCCGACCGCCGGATCCTGACGCAGCGCCTTCAAGGCGAGGGGCACGGCCGCGCCGACCAGACTCGCCGCCACCATCGTGACCACCATCGCGAGCAGCAGCACGAGCCCGACCCACGGATTGCCGTGGCGGAGATAGGCGATCGCGCCGCTGATCACCCCGGCGGCGCAGCCGATCACGAGCCCGACCCACATCTCCTTGCCGACCACGCGCAGGCCGCTCGAGAACTCGATCTCGCCGAGGGCGATCGCGCGCGTGATGACCGTCAGGGTCTGGATGCCACCGTTGCCCGAGACGCCGGCCACGACCGGCAGGAAGATCGCGAGCCCGACCATCTTCTCGATCGTGCCCTCGAAGAGCCCGACGACGGCGCCGGCGGAGAACGCGGTCGCGAGATTGACGATCATCCAGGGCAGACGCTTGCGGATCGACACACGCGCGGCGGTGAAGACGCGGTCTTGCTCGGAGAGCCCGGCCAGGTTGTAGATGTCCTGGGTCGCCTCTTCGGTGATGACGTCGATCACGTCGTCGACCGTGATGACCCCGAGCATCGTGCCGTCGACGTCGGTGACCGGAATCGCGAGCAGGTCGTAGCGCGCGACGAGGCTGGCGACCTCTTCCTGATCCGCGTCGGGCGGGGTCGAGATCATCTCGCGGATCGCGAGATCACGGACCGGGGTGTCCGAGCGGGCCGTCACGAGCCGGCGGATCGGGACCACACCGGTCAGTCGGCGCAGGTCGTCGACGACGTAGAGGTAGAGGACCGCATCGCTCGCACGCAGGCTCATCTCGCGGAGCGAGTCGATCGCTTCCTGTGCGGTCATCTTCTCGTCGAGCGCCGCGAAGCTCGTCGTCATCACGCGGCCCGCGCTATTCGGCGGATAGAGGCTCGCACTCCGCAGCTCTTCCCGGCGCGCAGGCGGCAGGTGCTGGAGGACGATGTCGTGCCGATCCTCGGGCAGGGCATCGACCAGCTCGAGCATGTCGTCGATCTCGAGCCGGTTGAAGACCTCCGCGAGGCGCTCGTCGGAGACCGCCCCGATGACCTCCGGAAGGAACTCGGGCGGCAGCTCGCGCAGCATGCGCGCCGCGCGCTGGTGCTTGAAGAGCAGGTCGATCACGAGCCGGATCTCGTCCGGCGTCAGATCGCGAAGGATCGGGCCGAGGTCGGCCGGATGGACGCGCTCGAGCAGCTTCTCGGCCCGGAAATGCGCCCCCGACTTGAGGAGTCGCCGCAGGATGCGGGTCGTGACGACCGTCTGGGCCATGCGGAGCGCTCCTCCGGGTCGCGCGCCCAGGGGTTGCCCCA
>CAZFKD010000227.1:0-7016 GCA_964519695.1 uncultured Spirochaetaceae bacterium | reverse complement strand
TCGCGGTTCCGCCGGCGGAGTCGCCCTCGACGATGAAGAGCTCGCATTTCGCCGGATCGCGTTCCTGGCAATCCGCGAGCTTGCCGGGGAGGCTGAAATCCGAGAGCGCCCCTTTGCGGCGGGCGAGATCGCGGGCCTTGCGGGCGGCTTCCCGCGCGCGCGCCGTATCGAGGATCTTCGCGACGATCGGCTTCGCGACGCGCGGATTCTCCTCGAGAAAGTTCGTCAGCTGCTGGTAGACGATGCCCTCGACGATGCCGCGGACCTCGCTCGTTCCCAGCTTGCTCTTCGTCTGCCCCTCGAATTCCGGCTGCGGAATCTTGACGGAGATGACCGCGGTCAAGCCTTCGCGCAGATCGTCTCCCGAGACGCTCGGCGCCTCCGTCTTCGAGCCCTTGCTGCCCGTGCCCTTGGTCGTCGCGGCGATGTAGCGATTGAACGCTCGCGTCAACGCCGTTCGGAATCCGATCAGGTGCGTTCCACCCTCGATCGTATTGATGTTGTTCGCGAAGGAGTAGACCGACTCGTTGTACGAGTCGTTGTATTGAAGCGAAACCTCGGCCTCGACGTTCACCGTCCGGCCATGGTCGTCGAACGTGCGCGAACCGGAGAGATAGATCGGTTGTTCGTGCAGGGGCGCGCGCTTCTCGTTGAGATGCTCGACGAAAGAATTGATGCCGCCCTGGTAGCAGAAGTCGTGATGCTTGTCGGAACGCTCGTCGCGGATCTGGATCCGGACGCCGGCGTTCAGGAACGAGAGCTCACGCAGACGCTTCGAGAGGACGTCGAAGGAGAACTCGGTCACTGAAAAGATCTGCGGATCGGGCAGGAACGAGATCTTCGTTCCCGTCTGCTCCGTCTCGCCGACGATTTCGAGGGGCCCGACCGGCGCACCGCGTGCGAAGGACTGCTGATGGATCTTGCCGACCCGCCGGATTTCCACGTCGAGGCGGACCGAGAGCGCGTTCACCACCGAGATGCCGACGCCGTGGAGACCGCCCGAGACCTTGTACGAGTTCTCGTCGAACTTGCCCCCTGCGTGCAGCGTCGTCATGACGACTTCGGAGGCCGGCCGATTCTCCGTTGGATGCATGTCCGTCGGAATGCCGCGACCATTGTCGACGACCGTCACCCGCCCATCGCTCTCGATCGTGACCTCGATATCCGAGCAGTAGCCCGCGAGGGCTTCGTCGATCGAGTTGTCGACGACTTCGTAGACCAGATGATGAAGCCCATCGGGACCCGTCGTCCCGATGTACATCGCAGGCCGCTTTCGCACCGGTTCGAGGCCTTCGAGCACCTCGATGGAACTGGCGTCGTACGTCACCGAGAAACTTTCTTCCCAGGCTCCGATCGAGCCTTCGTGCGGGAGCCGTGTGTTCGCCCCCGCGCTGTTCGAACGAGACCGCGATGCCGAGCGCCGGGTCCGGCCGCCTCGGGCGAGCCGTTGCGTCCACCCGCCGGCTCGGCGCGCCCGTTCCTGGCGGCTGTCGAGTCGATCACGAGATGTGCCCTGACGTGCCTCTGTTGAGCTGGGAAACTACCGAAGTCGAACCCGCCGAGTAAAGTCGAAACGCGCGTTTTTTCGAGATAACGGGCCTTCTCCGCAAGGAGAACGACACTTCTCCGTCGAGCGCGGAGGATCAGTCTCAGCTGGACTCGATGCCGGACTGCGCGGGGCGCGCCGGGTCAGATCCGCATCGGCATCACGACGGCGAGCGAAGTCTCGTCATCGGGCGGTGTGACCCGACAAGGCGAGAGCTCGTCGTGGAACGAGAGCCGGACTTCCTTCGTCCGGATGGCCGAGACGGCGTCGAGCAGATATCGCGCGTTGAAACCAACCGTCAATGCATCGCCTGCATAGTCGACGTCGAGCTCCTCGCGGGCATCGCCGAGGTCGGGGTTGTTCGAGCTGATGATGAGCTGCCCCTGCGCGAGCTCGAGCTTGACCGCCCGGCTTCGCTCCGACGAGAGCAGCGCGACACGCCGCACGGATTGCACGAGCCCCTCGCTCGACAGAACGAGATGCCGACCCGGATCCTTCGGAATCACCTGGCTGTAGTTCGGGAACTCGCCCTCGATCAAACGCATCACGAGCGTCACGTCGCCCTTGCGCGCGAGGCCGCTTTGACTGCCGAAGGCCAGCTCGATCTCCTCGGCATCCACCTCGTCGACGAGTCGCTTGAGTTCCCCGAGGCCCTTACGGGGGATGATCACGCCGCTCGTCAGCGCCGACGCGTCGCCGTCGATCCTGCGGTCGACGCAGGCGAGGCGGTGACCGTCCGTCGCGACCATGCGGAGGTCTCCCAGATCACCTAATACCTCGAAATAGACGCCATTGAGGTTGTAGCGGGTCTCGTCGGTCGAAGCGGCATACATCGTTCCGTCGATCATGGCGCTCAGGATCGCCGCTGGCATCGGAACGGTCTTTTCCGGGCTGAATTCGGGCAGCGTGGGATATTCCTCTGCTGCGGTCCCTGCGAGCGTGAAGCGGCTGCGGTTGCAGTGGATCTCGAGATAGGAGCTCGACGTGCCCTCGAGCTCGATCTTCTCGTCCGGGAGCTCGCGTACGATCTCGAAGAGCTTCTTCGCGGAAACGGTCAGACCGCCGGTTCCGGCGACGTCGGCGGGGTGCTGACTGCGAACACCGACCTCGAGATCGGTGGCGGAGAGGATCAATCGGCCGTCCTTGCCCTTCTTCGGCGCGTCGAGCAGGACGTTGGCGAGGATCGGCATCGAGTTGCGCTTCTCGACGATCGACTGGATGCGTCCCAGTCCTCGGAGGAACTCGGATTTGGTGATCGTGAGTTTCATCAGCCTGCTCTTCTGATTGGGGGATTGAAATCGAATAGTAGTAGTAGGGAGCGACAAAGACTCGGACAAAACGAGTCCATGTCCGTGTCGTGCAAAAGCTTCTGGGTCTGTCCACCGGTTGTCCGGTTCGTCCTCGGCCGACAAGTGAGGCCGGACCGGGGCGACAGAACGCCTCCTTCTGTCGCGAGAGTAACACGCGAGACCTCCCTCGGCGGCCGTTCGGGCCGCCTGGAGGGCCGCCCGGGTCGTCGCTGCAGGGTCGGTCCGCGCATTGACACGCGCAGATCCAAGCGGGTAAGCTCCCGCGCTTCCCAAGGAAGAGTCGAAGTATCCGGGGCGCGGTCGCGAAATACCGGTTTGGCCCGCCCGTTCAAACCAGGGGTCCGGAGCCGGAACACGCGATCCCGCGTGGGCCGTGCGTCGCTCGCCCGAAGCCAGAGAGTGAGGATCCGCAGTCATGAAGCGGACGTTCCAACCGAGTCGGATCAAGCGCCTTCGTACCCACGGATTCCGGGAACGGATGAAGACGAAGGCGGGCCGCGCCGTTCTCAGTGCGCGCCGCGCGAAGGGCCGAAAGCGCCTCGCCGTCAGCACATCGTCGAAGTAGGCGTGACGAGCAAGCCGGAGCGGACGGGCGGAACGACGATCGACGTCGCCGCTTCGGCCGCAGCATGCCCGCCCGTAGGCGTCGAGGCGGCGAGTAGCCTGCGATTCCGTCGCGCCGACCGCCTGCTTGATTCGCGGGATTTCACGCGCGTCCTGCAGAGTGGTCGCAGACGCTCGTCTGCCGAGCTCGTCGTCGTCACGGCGCCGATGGACCCGGCCACGCCGGGTCATCCGGCCTCGATCGCTGGGCAAACCCCGCGCAGTAGGCTCGGGATCACGGTCGGTCGCAAAGCCGGGCCGTCCGTGAAGCGCAATCGATTCAAGCGCCGTGTCCGGGAGTGGTTCCGGCATCATCGGGATGCGATCGCGGAGCCCCTCGACGTCGTCGTGATCGCAAGGCGTCCGGGGATCGACCTCGGATGGGTCGAACTGGGCGAGCACCTCTCCCGCCTGCTCGGACTCGAGAGCTCCAGAATTCCGAAAAGTGCCGGGAAGAATTCAGGATTTCTGGGCACATGAACGCGTTCGCAAAGATCGGTACGGGGGGTGTGGGCGGCCAGCGTGAGCCCGCGGACGGGGCGGTGGCTCCGGCCTGGGTGCGGGCCCTGCTCCGTCTCTATCGCGGAGCAATCCGGCCCTTTCTGGGCACGGGTTGTCGCTTCGAGCCGTCCTGTTCGTGCTTTGCGGAAGAGGCGATTGCCCGGCACGGCGTAATTCGCGGGTCAGCGCTCGGCCTTCACCGCCTCGCGCGATGTCATCCCTTCCACCCCGGCGGCTTCGACCCGGTTCCCTAGAGGCCCATCGTGGATCGCAACAACATCCTCGCCTTCGCCCTCTCGATGCTCGTCTTCGCGGCGTACCTGATGTACCAGGGCGAGCGGCAGACGGCGCAGCCGGTCGCGGAAACGGCGGCTGTCGGTGAGCAGACGGGTCCCGATCGGACGGCGGCCGAATCTCTATCGGGTGAAATCCCATCGCATGGCAGCCCACAGACCAGCGCGGAGGCCGGAAGCCCGGAGGCCCCCGGACCGGCCGGGTCTGCTGCGGCCGGACAATCCGGCGTCGCCGGAGCCCCCGCTCCGGTCGCCCGCGAGATCCCGATCGCGGTGCATACCCTCGAGACGGCCGATGTCCGCGCACGGATCTCGAACGGTCCGCAGATGATCGAAAGCTGGGAGCTGCTCCACTTCGACGAGCGCCTCCCGGACGGGGCCGTTCCGATCGACCTGGTGGATCCGGAGCAGCCGGTGCTTTCGACCCGGATCGGAGGCCTTTCGGGCGGCTTCGCCGATCTGCGCTTCGAGGTCGTGCACGCTGGACCGCGCGAGATCCTGCAGCGCGTACAGAACGAGACCGGCACGTTCACCCGGACCCTGCGCCTCGACCCGAACGGCTACGGGTTCGATCTCGAGCTCGCCTTCGACAGTCGCCTGGCGACGGCAGTGGACGCCCGTTTCGAGATCGGCTGGTCTGCGCGGACATCGACACGGGCCGATTTCGGCGAAGTCTCGCTGCTCGCGTACGGCGCGAGCGAGGGTGTCACGCGCAGCCTGGTGAACGGCGTCGGCCAGCCGGGGTTCCTCGGCTTCGGCGGGTCGACGGACGGCAAGGAACGCGTCGAGGGCGCGGCGCAGTGGGCCGGCTTCGATGTCCCCTATTTCACCGGCGTCATCCTCGATTCCGAGGCTCGCGATCGGCTGAGCGTCGAGTTCGAGGCGCTCGAGCCGACGATCGCCGCGCGCGCGCGATTGTCTTTGCCCAGTGTCACGGTCGCGCCGGGAGGCTCGGCACAGGAGCGCCTGCGCGGATTCTTCGGTCCGAAGCTTCCGGACTCGCTCGAGTCGGTCGCCCCGTCGCTCGCCCACACGGTCAATCGCGGCTGGAGCTGGCTCGAGCCGCTGACGCGCTTCTTCGAGATCGCGCTCGACTGGCTCTATCGGTACATCCCGAATTACGGCATCGCGATCATCGTGTTGACGATCCTCGTCCGCATCGTGACCGCGCCGTTGATGATGAACCAGATGCGTTCTGCCGAGCGCATGCGCGCGGTCCAGCCGCGCATGAAGGCGCTACAGGAAAAGTACAAGGACGACCGCCAGCGCCAGTCGGAAGAGCTGATGAAGCTGTATCGCGAAGAGGGCATCAATCCGCTCGGTGGGTGTCTGCCGTTGTTGCTGCAGTTCCCGGTGTTGATCGGCCTGTTCTATGCGCTGCGCAGCTCGATCGGCCTTCGGCATGCGCATTTCGCGTCGTGGATCGACGATCTCTCGCAGCCCGATCTGCTCTTCACGCTGCCGGGGCTCGATTTCCCCGTCCGCGTGCTGCCGCTCCTGATGGGTGCGAGCATGTACGTTCAGCAGAAGATGACGCCTACGACGGGCATGGACCCGACACAGGCGCGCATGATGCTGATCATGATGCCGGCGATGATGCTCCTGATCTCCTACACATTTCCGTCCGGCCTCGTCCTCTACTGGACCGTGAGCAATCTGCTCGGCATCGCTCACCAGTATTGGATCCGGAAACAATCTCGACCGCAGCCGGCTTGACAGACGAGCCTTCCGCGATGCGAAGCGCCGGAAGCCGGCGATTCAACCGAGTCCCCAACCGAGAAGTGAGAATCTGATGTACGACGCGCGCCAGGAACCGAACGAATTCGTTGCCGACAGCCTCGAGGAAGCCCGCGCGAAGGCCGCTGCCTTTTTTGGCACCGACGTCGCGGAGCTCCAGATCGTGGTGCCGGAGATCGGTGAGATCTTCGGTGCCGGAGGTCGCACGGTGATCGTCGCCGTGCCCCGGAACATCGCAGCCCGCGGCGGCCGGTCGAATGGATCCGACAGCGGTCGGGGCGAAGAGCGGGGGGGTCGACGGGAGGCGCGGGGCGGCGAGCGGGCCGGTCGCGGCGAGCGGAACGAACGGGGTGGCCGCGGCGAACGGGAGGAGCGCCCGGAGCGCGGAGCCCGCGCCGAGTGCCCGGAGCGTGGCGAGCGCAAGGAGAGGGTTAATGGACCCACCGAGGCCAGGGCGCGCGAGCCCCGTCGGGATCGCGGCGAGGGGGGAGGCGAGAGCCGCGGCGAAGATCGTGGACGGGAGCGGATTTCCGACGAGGGGAACGGGGGCGGTGCGCCTGTTCCGCGGATCGCCGATTCGAAGGGATCCCCCCAAGGGAAGCTGGGCCCGGTCGGAGATTTTCTCCTCGGCGCAGTCGAGCGAATGAAGCTTGGGTCTTTCGAGATATCCGAGGCGACCGAGGGGGATTTCCTGATCTTCCAGCTTCGGGGTGCGGCGGCCGAGGCGCTCCAGCGCGGTGATGGCCGCGCGACCGATGCCCTGCAGCTGGTCGCCAACCAGGTTTCGATGCGCCTCAGCGAGGACGCGCCCCGAGTCGTCGTGGATGTCGAGGGCGGCGGAGACGAGCGCGAGGAGACCCTGTCCCGCCTGGCCGAGCGGGCAGTCAAGCGTGCGCGGGAGACCGGGCGGTCGATCGCGCTGGATCCGATGAATTCCCGGGATCGCCGAGCGATTCATATCGTGGTGCGTGAGATGAGCGGCGTTGCGACGATGAGCATCGGCGAGGGCCGCTATCGGCAGGTGCT
>CAZFKD010000226.1:0-7040 GCA_964519695.1 uncultured Spirochaetaceae bacterium | reverse complement strand
ATCCAGGTCGAAGCCGGGGCCGGGTCCCGCGCCAGCGACTGCGAGGTCCCCGCGCGTCCCCGACGAGCGCAGCGTGCTGGACGAGCCCGACGAGCCGGATGATTTCGACGGCCCTCCAGCGGCGGCACCCGCTCCGTTCGAGCCGGCAACGCCGACGGACGACGACGCATCCTCGCCGGCTGAAGCCGAGCTCGAAGAAGGCGGGACCGAGCTGCTCGAGGACGGCGCTTTCGAGAGCGGACCGGCCGCGCCCAGATTCGGCGAGCGCCCGGGCGCGCTCTTCGATCGGCTGCGCGCCCGGGCCTTCGAGGTCGATCGCGCGCGGCATGCGAGCCTCGAGCACGCCGAGTGTGTCTCGGCGATCGGAGATCGGCTGCGGCTCGCGGTGTCGACCGGATTCCACATGGAGCGGGTGCGCGCCCGGGCCGCGGAGCTCGAGTCGCTCGCGCAGGGCTTGTTCGGCCGCGCCTTGAAGATCGAGGTCGAGCTCCAGGCGGTGAAGACACCCGCCCAGGAGACTGCCGAGTCGAGAGAACGATCGCGCCAGCGCCGAAAAGAGGCGCTCAACAGCGAAGCCGTCAACCTCGCCATCGAAATTCTCGATGCCGAGATCGTCGAGATCAGGCCCCTGGGAGAGAACCGATGAATGGAAGCCCGGATCCGAAGCTGCTCGAGCAGGCGAAGCAGATGCAGGAGCGCATCGACCAGATCCAGAAGGTATTGAACGCCCGGCGCTTCGAGGCGACGAGCGGCGGCGGCATGGTCCGCGCGACGGTGACGGGCGCCCTGCGCGTCGTCGCGATCGACATCGAAGACGCGTTCTTCCGCGCTGGCGACAAGGAGATGATCCAGGACCTCGCGGCGGCCGCGGTCAACGCCGCGATCGTGAAGGTGCAGGAGGGCGCGAACGAGGAGTTCTTCCGCATGCAGCGACACCTGATGGAAGGCAGCGGATTCTGAAGCCATGAGCTCTTCGTCGCCGGCGATGGACCGGCTCGTGACCAGCCTGAAGCGCCTGCCCGGCATCGGCGAGAAGTCGGCGAGCCGCCTCGCCTACTTCCTGCTCAGCGCCGAGCCCGAGATCGCACGCGAGCTCGCCGACGCGATCCTCCGGCTCCAGCTCGACACGGTCGTCTGCGCCTCCTGCTTCACGCTCTCGGATCGCTCGCCCTGCCCGGTCTGCGCGAATCCTGGCCGCGACCCTTCGCTGCTCTGTGTCGTCGAGGAGCCCGCCGACATGGCCGCGATCGAGCGCAGCGGCGGCTTCAAGGGGCTCTACCACGTCCTCGGCGGCGCCCTCTCGCCCATCGACGGCATGGGCCCCGAGACGCTCCGCGTCGACGAGCTCGAGCAGCGGGTGCGCGCGGGCGGAATCGCGGAGATCGTGCTCGCGACCAATCCGACGGCAGAGGGCGACGCGACCGCCCATTTCCTCGCCGACCGCCTCGCCCGGTCGCCGGCGGCAGCCGGCGTGCGGATCACGCGCATCGCCTACGGGATGCCCCTCGGCGGCGACATCGAATACGCCGACCACGTCACCGTCAGCCGCGCGATCGAGAACCGTCGCCGATTCGGCGAGGGCCCCGCACGGCGGGACGACTAAAGACCGGCCAGACGGCGACCGATCGGACTCCCACATCGCACCCGAGGCACGCGAGTGGCCGGGCGCGCGGTTGCCGCCTTCTCGCGGCGCGGGTTAAGCTGGCAAAACAGTCCAAGTCCCGGACGCTTACAGAGGCCGATGCCGATGATTCAATCCCAGCTCGTAATGCAGCAGGAGGACTTCGACCGCGTCCTCGGGATCATCCAGCGGCTCGTCCGCGACGCGAACGCGAAAGGCGTCTTCGTCGTCGACAAGGCCGGCCAGCTGATCGGCGAGGCCGGCGAGCTCCGCGGCATCGACAGCACCAGCCTCGCCAGCCTGACCGCGGGCTGCATCGCCGCGACCGGCGGCCTCGCGAAGATCCTCGGCGAGGAAGAGTTCCCGATCCATTTCCACCAGGGCGAGCGCGACAACCTCCACATGACGCTCGTCGGGGACCGCATGATCCTCGTGATCGTCTTCGACGAACGGAGCTCCCTCGGCCTCGTCCGGCTGCGCGTCAAGAAGGCCGGCGCCGAGCTCGCGAAGCTCTTCGAAGACATCCGGAAGAAGGCGGAGACCCAGGGCCCGGGCGCAGGCTCCCCCTTCGCCGAGATCACGGACGACGACATCGACAACCTCTTCTCCTGACGTTTTCGAAGCATTTCCGATGTCCTTTCCGACCGTTCCCTCCGATCCGACCTCCTTCGAACTCTCCTGACGAGCACAAAAAAGCATGTCGTTCATCAACTACAGCTCGCGCGAGATCAACTGCAAGATCGTCTACTACGGCCCCGGCCTGTGTGGCAAGACGACGAACCTGCAGCACATCTACCAGAAGACGAATCCCGACGTGAAGGGCAAGATGATCTCCCTCGCGACGGAGACGGAGCGGACCCTCTTCTTCGACTTCCTGCCGCTGGCGCTCGGCGAGATCCGCGGCTTCAAGACCCGCTTCCATCTCTACACCGTTCCGGGCCAGGTCTTCTACGACGCGTCGCGCAAGCTGATCCTGAAGGGCGTCGACGGCGTCGTATTCGTGGCCGACAGCCAGATCGAGCGCATGGAGGCGAACGCCGAGAGTCTCGACAACCTGAAGGTCAACCTGCGGGAGCAGGGCTACGACCTGTCGAAGATCCCGTACGTCATCCAGTACAACAAGCGCGACGTGCCGAACGCAGCGCCCCTCGCCGAGCTGCGAAGGCTGCTGAACCCCGGCGGCGCGCCCGAGTTCGAGGCCTGCGCGACGACCGGCCAGGGCGTCTTCGAGACGCTCAAGGCGGTCGCCAAGGGCGTCCTCAACGACCTCAAGAAGATGGGGAGCTAGGCGAAGCGGCTCACAAGCCGCGCGCGGCGAGACGAGGGGGATGCGAATGGCTCGCCCTCGCATCGAACGACGTCGCTTCCTGGATTTCCCTGCCTCTGCTGCCTGCAAGCTGAAGCGCGCCTGGGCTGCGCTTTACTTCGCATCCCCCTCGTCTCGCCACGCGCTCGCAGAGTGCAGATCAGGTCACGAGGAAGGATGGCGGCAGCCTGCCCTGCCCCGAACCCGATCCAGCACCCTGCCAGCGGACGGCGCGGGGCATGGGACACGAAGTCAAGCGCAGCCCAAGCCCGATCCAGCACGCTGGTCGCAGTGCCTAGAAGAAACGAGAAGCAAAGCCGCCTGCAGCAAAGGCGAGCCATTCGTGTCCCATGCCCCGCGCCGTCCGCGGGTTGTCACGATCCGTCACCCGGCATGCGCTGCATTCCGGCCGCGCCAGGCGTCGATGCGGCGATTGATGTCGCGGGCGGTCGCGTAGAGCACGGGGACCAGGAAGAGCGTCACGAGCGACGAGAACGCGAGACCCCAGCCGAGGGCGAGCGACATCGGCGACATCACGGCGTCGTAGCCGCCGATTCCGTAGGCGGTCGGGATGACGCCGCCGAAGGTCGTCAGGCTGGTCACGAGGATCGGCCGCAGGCGCGAGACCAGCGTCTCGATCAGCACCGAGATCCGCTCCACCTCCGAGGCCGAAGACGCGAGCGCGTCCTGCGCCCGGTGGACCGCGTCGACCATCACGATCGAAGCGTTCACGACCACGCCCGAGAGCCCGATCGTCCCGATCACGGGAAGCAGGCTGAAGTTCATGCCGTGGAGCCAGAACGTCAGCGCGACCGCGACGATCGCGAACGGCACGACCGCGATCACGAAGAAGGCCTCGAGCACCGAGCCGAGCATGACGGCGATGACGGCGCCGATCCCGAAGAAGACCACCAGCGCGACCGCCCCGAGATCGCCCGTCGCCCGCCGCGACTGGACCGCCTCGCCGCTGATGTCGATCGCGACGTCGTCGCGCCCGGCATAGCGGGGAACGAACTCGCGCTCGATCCGTTCGGCGATGGTGAGCGCCGTGTTCGGCGCGTCGGCGGAGAGACCGGCCGTGACGTTCAGCGAACGCTGGCCGTCCCGGTGCTGGATCTTGGCGATGGCCGGGAGCTCGACGGGATCGACGACGTCGCGGACCAGGACGAGCTCGCCGCGGCCGTTGCGAACGGGCGTATCGAGCAGGGCGTGCATCGAGCGACGGGCCGCCGGCTCGAGCAGCACGCGGACGTCCGTCGTCTCCTCGAGATCCCGCATCTCCGAAGCGATCGTGCCGTAGTAGGCGGTCTTCAGCGTGTCGCCGAGGATGCGCGCGTCGAGGCCATGGCGCGCGAGCCGCTCCGGATCCGGATTGAGATCGATCTGCCGGATCCCGAAGCGCTCGTCGATCGCGATGTCGACGACGCCCTCCACCCCGTTCAAGAACTCCGCGAGCGCGACGCCCGCCTGCCGGCGCACCGAATCGTCGTTCGCGAGGATGTAGACGTTGACGGGCTCGAGCCCGGGCGGCCCGTCGATGTCGGCCTCGAACTGGATCGACGCATCGAGCGGGATCGCGAGTAGCCCGCGCAGGCTCTCGATCCACTCCGCGGCCGATTTGCGCTTCTTGTCGAGATCGAGATGCGCCGAAATGATGCCCTCGTTCTCGACGGAGCCGTACTCGCGCGTCGACCCCTCCCGGTCCTGATGGCCGACGCGGGTCGTCAGCGCCTGCAGGTCCGCGCCCATGATCGGCGGCAGCTGATCCTGGATCGCGTCGAGGGCGGCCTCGGTCCGCTCGATCGGCGTGCCCGGCGGCATCGTGACCTTGATGTGGAAGCCGGGCGCCGACTCCTGCGGAAAGAACTCGAACTCGAGACGGGGAATGATGCCCAGCGCGATCGCGAAGAAGACGGCGGCGAAGCCGGCGATCACGCGGCCGCGATGGGCGAGCGCGACGCGCAGCCCCCGGCGATAGAGCGCCTCGAGCCGCAACAGGAAGGCCCGCTTGGGGACCGGCGCGCCCCCCCGTCCCGAGATCGACATGTGGCACGGCAGGACGACGAAGCTCTCCGCCAGCGAGAGCGCGAGCGCGAGACAGACGACGGCGGGGATCATCCAGATCATCCGCGACGGCATCCCGCCGATCGCGAGCAACGGGGCGAAGGCGAGCACCGTCGTCGTCGCCGAAGCCAGCACCGGCTTCGACACCGCGAGCGCCCCCTGCACGGCCGCCTCTGCCGGCGGCAGGCCCTCCTGCCGCTTCACGAGGATCATCTCGGCGACGACGACCGCATCGTCGACGAGCATGCCGAGCACGATCACGAAGGCCGTCGTCGAGACGAAGTTGATCGTCATTCCCGTCGCCGGCATCAGGGCGATCACACCGAGAAGTACGACCGGCACGCCGACCGCGACCCAGATCGCCGCCGACGGCGCCAGGAAGAGGAAGAGCACGGCGCCGACGAGCAGGATGCCCATGATGCCGTTGCTGAAGAGCACGCGCATGCGATTGCGCATCTCGTAGGACATGTCGTTGACGATCGACGCGCTGACGCCCTCCGGCAGCTCGATCGTCTCGAGCAGGTTCGCGATGCGATCTCGCGTATCGATGACGTCGGCCCCGGCGCGCTTCACCACGACGAGCGAGAGGCCCGGTTCTCCGTTCGTACCCGCGATCAGGCCGACGTCCTCGCGGCCGAGCTCGAGGCGCGCGACGTCGCGGACGCGCAGCGGCCCGTCCTGCTCGAAGCGGAGCACGACGTCGCCGACCTGCTCGGGCCGCTCGAAACGCCCCCACATCACGATCTGCCGGCGATCGTCGGCGGACTCGAGCACGCCGCCCGTCTCCGAGACGTTGCGCGCGCGGATCGCCTGCACGATGTCGAGCAGCGTCACGCCATGAGCCCGGGCCGCGCGCGGATCGACGTAGACCCGCAGCTCCGGGTCGGGCAGGCCCACCTTCTCGACCGCACCGACGCCCTCGACCTTGAGCAGCGCCCGCTCGATCCGGCGCGCGGCGGCCGGCAGGCTGCGCGAGCTGCCCGCGAGCGCGACCTCGAGGATCGGCTGTTTGTTGGGATTCATGACGACGAGCGTCGGATCCTCGCGCATGTCCTCCGGAAAGCCGCGCACCGCGTCGAGGGCGGTCCGGATCTCGCGCTCCTTTTCGGCGAGCTCGGCGTCGGGCGTGTCGTCGTCGAGCTCGATCGTCGTGACGGAGCGGTTGTCGGTGATGAGGGTCGTGAAGCTGTCGAGTCCGTCGACCTCCCGCAGCTCGTCCTCGATCGGGATCGTGACCTTCGTCTCGACGTCCCGCGCGGACGCGCCGGGGAGCTGGGCATTGACGATGAATCGCGGCAGCTGCGCCGAGGGGAATGCCTCGATCCGGGTCCGCGTCGCCGAGAGCAGGCCGACCATCACGACGGTCACCGTGAGGACGTGGACCAGCAGATGGCGTTCGACGAAGAAGCGGATCAGGCGTTCCATCGGCGCTAGTTCGCCCCGGCCCGCGCTGCGGACACAGCGCCTGCCTCGTCCGCGGCGGCGGTCGCGGCGGCGCCGATGGGCGCCGACTCGCCGTCGATCACGACCCGCGATCCGTCCTTCAGCGCGAAATGGCCGTCGAAGACGACCTCTTCGCCCTCGACGAGACCGTCGACGATCTCGACGGAATCCTCGGAGACACGGCCGGTCCGCACGCTGCGCACCCGCGCGACCGGCGCCTCGCCGCCGCGCTCGACGACGAAGACCTCCGTCTGACCGCCCCGCCGCAGCAGCGCCGCGCGCGGCGCGAGCAGGACCGGGGCGCTGCTCGCATCGCGCAGCTCGATCGCGACGACCATGCCGTCGCGCAGCCCGCCCGGATTCTCCATCGAGAGCTCGATCTCGTAGGTGCCGTCGAGGGCCGCGGCGACGCGCGCGACGCTCACGAGCTCGGCTTCGAAGCTGCGTCCGTCGAGATCCGCGACGCCGATCGAGGCCTTCGTGCCCGGTGCGAGGCGTGCGGCTTCGCGGGCCGTGACGCCGCCGAAGATCCGGACGCGCGAGAGATCGACGAGCGTCGCCACGGCGGTGCCGGGGGCTACGAAATCGCCGACGTCGACGGCGAGG
>CAZFKD010000225.1:0-7046 GCA_964519695.1 uncultured Spirochaetaceae bacterium | reverse complement strand
ATCTGAGAAGCTGCGCGATTCGGAGGGGCTATGCGGACGCTTCGCGCCGCATAACTAGTTAGTAACCCGCACCGTAGCAAGTAATCGCAAGGATGGGCGGCGCGATATCGCGGCCGCATGGCTCTCCCGCGCACAAGCATTTTCGCGTCCCGCCCGCCCAGATGCGCTCCTGTCCTGCTGAGAGGCCCCTCGGGTGCCGTGCTAATCGGCGGGGCGAGTTATCAGTTGTGTTATCGGGTTCGGGTGGGGGAGGTGATGGAGCGGGCTTCGGGGGATCGACGGTGTCGTCGACGCGATTGAACAGGTCGGAGATTGCACGACTTCGGGTCAGTCTCTGACTTCCTGGATCACGCGCAGGAATCCCTCGCCGTATTTGCGGGCCTTTGCTTCTCCGATCCCGTGGGCTCGAAGCAGCTCGTGCTCGTTCTGGGGGTTGAGCTCGGCGATCTCGCGCAGGGTGCGGTCGCTGGCGACGACGTAGGGCGGGACGGCTTCGGCCTGGGCGACGCGGAGGCGATGAGCGCGGAGGGCCTCGAAGCGGGCGAGGGATGCGCCTGCGAGGATTTCGCCGATTGCGGAGGCGGACCGACCGCGACTCGGGAGACCTCCGCGTCCAGTCGTGTCGCCGCCGGCGAGGGTGTTGCTGGCGGGATCGGCGACGCCTGCTTCCGTGATTCGCTTCCGGACGATGAACGGGTTGCCGCGTCCCGCTCTACCGGGCTGTCCGCCTGCGCTCCCGAATGCGGTGCCCGTACGTCCGTAGGCGAGGGCTCGTTCGCCCGGCGGGAGCAGGATCCTCGCCTCTCGCTCGCCCTTCATGACGGCGAGGCCGGTCCGGGTCAGCACGATGACGGGGCGGTCGCCGCCTTCGAAGTCGACCCAGCCGGCGGTGACGCAGCGGCGCAGGAGCTTCGTCAGCCAGAGTTCCGAGCGGTCCGAGAGGATGCCGAAGGTCGGGGTGCGGTCGAGGCCGGCGCTGCGCAGGCGCGGGTCGTCGGCGCCGCGCAGGAGGGCCTCGGCGGCGGAGAGGCCGTAGCGGCCCTGGATGCGGGCGACGGCGGAGAGGGCTTTGCGGACGAGGAGGGTGACCTCTTCGTCGCTCTCGGTGTTGCCGGCGGACTCGCCGCGGGCAAGGCGTTCGCAGACGTCGCAGCGGCCGCAGCCGGCGAGGGTCTCCTCTTCGTCGCCGAAATAGCGCAGGACGGCGTCGTGGCGGCAGCTGCCGCCTTCGGCGAAGCGCATGAGCTCGAGGAAGAGCGACCAGCGGTGTTTGGCGGCTTCGAGGCTGGAAGGCGTTCCGTCGGAGTCGCCGTCGACGAGGGCGCGGCGGCGGGCGACGTCGCCGGGGCCGACGAGCAGCTGGGCGATGGCGTCCTTGCCGTCGCGGCCGGCGCGGCCGACCTCCTGGTAGTAGGCCTCGATGGAGCCGGGGGGCGCGAGATGAATGACGGCGCGGACGTCGGCGCGGTCGATGCCCATGCCGAAGGCGTTGGTGGCGACGACGATCTCGAGCTCGCCCTTGGCGAAGGCGATGGAGACGTGGTCGCGGCGCTCGCCGGTGAGGCCGGCATGATAGGTCTCGCATTTCCAGCCGTCGGCGACGAGGCGGTCGCGTTCGGCTTCCGTGCTCTTGCGGGTCGGGCCGTAGAGGATGGCGGTACCACGGCCGGAGCCGGGCAGGCCGAGGGCTTCGTAGAGGGTGTCGTCGACGAGGCGGCGCCGGAGGGCGGCGGTTTCGACCTCGGCGATTCGCAGCGCGAGGTTCGGGCGGGCGAAGCCGCGCACGATCTGCGGCGTCTCGGGCGGGAGACCGAGGCGGGCGATGATCTCGTCGCGGACGTAGGGGGTCGCGGTTGCGGTGCAGGCGAGCACGCGGGCCGCCGGATGTTCGGCGAGGACGCGGCCGATCTCGAGGTATTCGGGGCGGAAGTCGTGGCCCCATTCGCTGATGCAATGGGCTTCGTCGATCGCGAAGAGGGGGCATTCGAGGCGGCGCAGGACCTGCCGGAACTGCGGGAAGACGAGGCGTTCGGGCGCGACGTACAAGAGTCGATAGAGGCCGCGTTCGAGGCCGTCGAGACGACGGCCGAGCTCGGCGCCGTCGAGGGTCGAGGCGAGGAAGGTCGCGGCGATGCCGCGGCGCTCGAGGGCGTCGACCTGGTCGCGCATGAGCGCGATGAGCGGCGAGACGACGATGGTCGTGCCGCCGAGGACGAGGGCGGGCAGCTGATAGCAGAGGCTCTTGCCGCCGCCGGTCGGAGCGACGAGCAGCAGGCGATGCGCGTCGAGCAGGCCCTCGATGGCTTCCCGCTGGCCCGGGCGGAATTCGGCATGGCCGAGGCGTTCGAGAGCGGAAGCCAGGCGGGCGTCCCGCTCGGGCCCGGGGCGGAGGGGCGCGCTGTCGAGCATGGGTTGCATGAAGGCCCACGACGCTAGCACGCAGGGGCGGGATTTCGGGGGCGTGAAGGCGGGGATTCGGGCAACATCCGCGGGTTGGCGCCGACGTGGCCGCGCAGGATCGCGGGGGCACGGCGGGACGGTCGCAGCGCAGCGGATGTGCGCGAGGGCGGCTTGCGCGGGATTTCGCGTGATGCGGTGTCCACGATGATGAACGAGGAGAATCAGTCGCGATGGTGGAGATGAAGCTCGTCTACGCGGGAGGGCTGCACACGACGGCCGTCCACGGGCCGTCGAAGGCGAGCCTCGACACCGATGCGCCCGTCGACAATCAGGGCAAGGGCGAGTCGTTCTCGCCGACGGATCTGCTCGCCGCTTCGCTCGGGACCTGCATGCTGACGACGATGGGGATCCTGGCGCAGCGCGAGGGCTGGAAGATCGACGGCGCGCGGGCCCGCGTCGAGAAGCACATGAGCCTCGAGCCGCGCCGGCGGGTCGGGCGCGTCGTCGTCGAGATGCAGATGCCGCCGGGCGTGCCGGCGACGGCACGGGAGCGGCTGCGGGAGGCGGCGGATCGGTGTCCCGTCGCGTGCTCGATTCATCCCGACTTGAAGGTCGAGCTGACGATCCGCTGGGGCGATTGACGGGCGGCGGAGGGCGGATGCGGCACGCGGTGTACGGCGATGCTTCGGGGCGGGAATCGATCGCGCTCGTGACGGCGCTCGTCGCGAAGGGGATCGACTTCGAGCTCGTCGCGGAGACGCCGGCGCTCGCGTTCGCGCTCGCGGCGCGCGCGGGCCGCGAAGCGGGGCCCTATCTGCGGACGCCCGAGGGCTTCGTGCTCGGCGAGCTCGCGGCGACGCTCGACTATCTCGAACGGATCCGGCCCGAGCCGGCGTGGCGGCCGACGACGCCGGTGCGGCGGATCTGCGCGCGGCTGCTCGAGGATTGGATCGAGCTCTGGCTGCCGCTCTGGCCCGAGCGCGCACCTTCGCTGCTCGACGGTCTGGCGGTCCATCTCGCGGCATCGGGCTTCCTGCTCGGCAGCGCGCCGACGCGGCCCGACGGGTCGCTCGCGGCCTGGCTCGAGAGCGATGTCTTCGCCGATGCGCGTCTTCGCGAGCGAGTCGTGCGTTTCGCGCCGGCGCTGCGGCTCTATCCGGAGAGCGTCCGGCGGGCGCGGCCGCGGCCGGGCGGGGACGATGCGATTCCGGTGTCGCTGCTGCCGGTTCTCGCGGAGATCGCGCGGGATCAGCTCGCCTATCTCGCAGCGAATCGGGAGGCGCTCGCGGCGGGCGAGGATCGCGTCGTCGTCGATCTCGGATTCGGGCGTACGGTGCTGCCGGCCTGGCCGGCCTTCGAGGCGCGGCGCGCGTCGATCGCCGAGGAGCTCGCGGCGCTGCCCGACCCGGCGCGGCGGGCGGTGCGCCAGATGCTGGATCCGCTCGGCGCCTGGCGCGGGCTGGCGCGGCCGGGCGTGCTCCCGCCGCTCGGCGCCGGGGATCCGCGCGGTCTCTGATCGCCGGCGCGGCCGCGCGCCGGGCGATCTCAGCGCAGGTCGAAGAGCAGGAAGGCCGCGCCCTCGGCGCTCGAGAGCTCGATCGATGCGGCTCGCTCGATCGCGGCGCCATCGCCTTCTCCGAGCTGCGTTCCGCCGACGGAGAGGCGGCCTTCGAAGACGTGGAGCCAGACGCCTCGGCTCGGCGAGGTCGCGTGGGCGAGCGCGCCGCCGCGCGCGAGGCGACCGAGGTAGACGTCGGCATCGGCGCGGATCGCGAGCGCGCCGTCCCGGGGCCGGCCCGAGAAGGCGAGCGTCAGCCCGTTCGCATCCGCTGCCGGCGGCAGCGCATGTTCGGCATAACGCGGCTCGCCGCCGTTCGCGTCGGGCAGGATCCAGATCTGGAGCAGATGGACGCGCTCGCTGCGGGACGGGTTGAACTCGCTGTGGGTCACCCCGCTGCCGGCGCTCATGTACTGGAGCTTGCCCGGCTCGATGATGCTGCCGTTGCCCATCGAGTCCTTGTGCTCCAGGCGACCCTCGATGACGTAGGTCAGGATCTCGGCGTTCTGGTGGCCATGGGTCCCGAAGCCCTGGCCCGGCTCGACGATGTCGTCGTTGAGGACGCGCAGGTTGCGGAAGCCCATGTGGGCGGGGTCGCGGTATTCGGCAAAAGAGAAGGTATGGCGGCCGTGGAGCCAGCCGAGCTCGCTCCGGCCGCGGTCTTCGCTCGCGCGCTTCGTGATCTTCATGGCGGGTCTCCTGCGTATGCGGGTCGCGCTTTGACAGGGCCGTGAAAGCCGCAGCATGGGATTTCGATCCCTTCGGGTCCGGGGCCAGCGGATGGACTACGAAGTTACCAATTTGCCCGTCTACCCCGCCGCTTCCAGCCCGAGCGCCGAGAGCGGCCGGCGTCGCCCGCAGCCGGTCGATCGCTCGCACGACTGCGGCGGCGCCCATCGAAGAGCGCACGTCCATCTTGAATCGTGTCCGGACTGGTCTCTCGGCCGGGCATTCGACGATTTTCTCCTCGCGGATCGATGCTCGTGTGAAGCGCTTCACGCAACGATCGGAAAATCGACACCGGCGCGCTCCGAACGAGGCCCGTCGTGTGATCGACGGGAACTTCTTCGTCGAGGCCGGCGCACGATCGCGATCAACCCGGCCATGAGGAGGATGGATCCATGGACTCGATTCCGGTTCGATCGACCGATTCGCAGCGGCTCGTCCTGCGCGCCGCATTTTTCTGCCTGCTCTCGCTCTGGAATGCGACGACGGCGCTCGCCCAGCTGGGCGGCGGTCTCGTCTACAACCCGCAGAGCGATGCCAACGTCGTCTCGCAGGAGCTCTCGCGGCATCTCCCGGCGACGGGCGTCCGGAAGTACTCGCGCTATGTCGGATTCCTTCGCTGGGAGACGACGCATACCCTCTCCTTGATGGCCGAGACCCGGCAGGGGCTCTCGAGCCGGTTCTGGAAGAGCGATACGCGGAGCTGGAGTGGCTGGGTCCACCACGGCAATCCGACGGGCGCCCCCGTCCAGCGGATCTCCGGGAGCGGCGACTCGCCCGGCATCGATACGAGTCTCACGATGCTCTCGGGCTATGGGAGTTCGTACAACGACTGGATCGTCTACCAGGGCTTCGGCCGCCCCGTCACCGGCGCCGAGCCCGATTTCAAGACCGCGATCATGCAGGTCGACTCGACGACGCGATCGCTGAATTTCATGGATTCCGATCCGAACATCACGACGGTCCGGGCGTCGCGTCTGCCCGCCGACTACGATCATTTCAACCCACAGACGGGTTATTCGAGCCCCTCGCCGCTGGGTTCTTGGGCGCTCATGCGCCATGTCTTCGGGACGGGCGTGCCGCGTGGCTCGGTCCGGTCGACCCGCTTCATCACGGCGAACATCCCGCTCATCGAGCTGCGCCGCGACCACAATTCGACCCAGACCCAGTGGATCGACCACGGGCGGCCGAGCGGCGCGACCGGCGTCGACGTCGGTCCGGGCGGAGCCGTATCGGTCATCCACAACTATCTCAACGCATCCGATCCGCTGGCGCGCGAGGAGACGAGATACGTCTTCGTCGCGACGAATCCGATCGAGGACGGCTACGGCGAAGGCCTGAACGGCGACCAGATCGCCTATCGCCAGGGCCGCGGCGGCAACTTCAGCTGGAACAGCCTCGGCTCGCCCGGCGGTCTGGTCTACGGCCCGCCCCTCGCGATTCCCTACTACACGAACATTCCGATCGCCGGCGGCCTCGGCCGCGTCGTGGTCTTCGCCGTGTCCCGCAACGGCAGCGGATCCTACGTACTCAAATCCCGCTACCACGACGGCAACGGCTGGGACTCGGGCTGGCAACATTGGGGCGCGCCGGCATCGCTCGGCGGCGACAAGTTCAAGCTGACCTCCGCCGTCGTCTACTGGAACGGCACGCCGAACCAGATGGCCAATCTCCGGATCAACGCGTTCGGCTACTCCGAGGAGAACGGCAGCCGGGTCGGCCAGCTCGTCGAGTTCTACTGGGACGGCGCGACCTGGCGCTTCGCCCAGCCGCGACAGGCGCCGGACGGACAGAGCTTCCGCACGGCGCACGCGAGCGTGATCGACGAAGGCAGCCGCGATCGGATCGTCGTCGTCGGCCGCACGAGCACCGGCCGGATCTACGAGTTCGCTCGCGAGATCGAGAGCGGCCAGGTCGTCTCGGAGAGGTGGACGGATCTCTCCTGGGAGCCCCTCACGCTCTACCGGACGAACCCCTTCTGAGGCGCGGATGAAGCGCGGACGGCCCCGCTCTGGCCTGAAGCCCGAGCGGGGCTGGTCGCGTCATTCCCCCCGCATCGCCGCCGTGTAGGCCTGCTCCCCGACGACGCCCTTCGCGACCTCCTCGAGCCAGGGGAATTTCCGGATCGTGTGGCCGCCGTCGACGGTGAGCGCCTCGCCCGTGATCCAGGCCGATTCCGGGCCGGCGAGGAAGCGGATCGCTCGGGCGATGTCGGCGGGCTCGCCTTCATGGCGGATCGGCTGCTCGGCGAGGAACGACTCGATCAGGGGGCGCGCGCCGAACATCCCGTCGGTCGCGCCGGTCCGCGTCAGCCCGGGGCGAACGGCGTTGATCCGCACGCCCTGCCTTCCGAGCTCGTCGG
>CAZFKD010000224.1:0-7115 GCA_964519695.1 uncultured Spirochaetaceae bacterium | reverse complement strand
GTCTCGCGCAGGGTCCCCGGCTCGTTCTTCGCCGTCTCGTGGCTGCGCGCCGTCACGACGACGGTCGCCCCGGCGGCGGCGAAGCGCTGCGCGATCGCGCGGCCGATCCCGCGGCTCCCGCCCGTGATCAAGGCGATCCGCCCGTCCAGCCGCGGGGCGTCGTCGCCCGCACCGCCCGTCGTCTCTCCATTCGACATGAGAAGCTCCTCGCAGCTGCGGGCCGGATCCCTCGCGAGGGCACGAGGCCGATCTGCTTTTCCGATTGAATTGCGCTGCGCGGTGAGTGTACACTCACTTCCGACCCCCATGGCAACCCATCGCCTCAACCACGCCGATCGCCGCGACTCGATCCTCGAGGCCGCGACCGCTGCGTTCGCGGCCCGCGGCTACGACGGCGCCCGGACGCTCGAGATCGCCCGGTCCGCCGGCGTCTCCGAGGCCCTTCTCTACCGTCATTTCGATTCGAAGGAAGCGCTCTACGCCGCCGTGCTCGATCGCCTCATCGAGCAGCAGGACCACAACTTCGCCGCGCTCCAGCTGCCCGAGCCCTCGACGCAGGGCCTCGTCGAGACGCTCTGGCGTTATTTCGAAGCCTGCGTGCGCAACCCGCCGACCTCGCGGGCCTCGACGGGACAGAGGATCCTGCTCCTCTCGCTCGCCGGCGACGGCGAGCATGCCGGCATGCTCTACGAGCGGGCGCAGGCGATCGGCGTGCGCGCCTTCCGCCGCGCCCTCGAGGCCGCCCGGCGCGAGGGCAATCTCGAGAGCGATTCGATCGATCCGCGCAACGCCTGGAATTTCATCGAGCACGTCGGCTCGATGATCACGTCCGGCGGGCTTTCCGGGCGCTCCGTCATCCCTTATGCACGGTCGGAGGCCGGCTCGGTTGCCGGATCGCAGAGCCGATCGAAAGCCGGATCGAAAGCGCGCCTCGTGCGCGAGGCCGTGCTCTTCTGCGGCCGCGGCCTGGGCCTCAAGGATGCAGCGATCGGCGCCTACGCGCCGAAGCCCGCAATGCGCGCAAAGCCGCGCGGCGCGGCCAACCCGAAACGGAGCTCGAAATGACCTCGTCTGCGTCGACCGGCTCGCCGCCCTCGCCCCGTGCGCCCCGCGCGCAGCGCCCCGATCCGAAGGCCCTCGAGAGCGCCCTGCAGGAGGCGAATCTCGAGACGCTGCTAATGGTGCATACCCATCTGACCCACGACGAGGCGTTCCTCGAGAAATTCGCCCCCCACATCCGCCCGCTCTACGCGCCGATTCCCTCGGACGTCCCGGATTCGCTCGCGGCCGAGCTGCGCGAGCGGCTCTTCGCGCTCCTCTCCCGCGATACGCCGCCCGAGGTTCCCGCGCTGCCGCGGGCGCTGATGCAGAAGATGATGTCGATCGGCGCGGGGGAGCCCGTCGCCGACGAGTTCATCCCGCTGCTGCTCGACCAGATCGGGCTCGAGCCCGCGAAGCCCCGCAGCGAGTGGCCCGGGCGGGTCCCGCCGCCCGCGGATTTCCATGTCGTCGTCATCGGCGCGGGGCTGTCGGGCATCTGCGCCGGCGTGAAGCTCGCCGAGGCGGGCTATGCGTACACGATCTTCGAGAAGAACGAGAATGCCGGCGGGACCTGGTGGGAGAACGTCTATCCCGGCGTCGGCGTCGATACGCCCAGCCATTTCTACTCCTTCTCCTTCGCGCAGAGCCCGGACTGGAACGAATATCATCCGCGCGGCGCCGACATGCGGGCGTATTTTCTCGGCGTCGTCGAGCGCTTCGGCCTGCGCGAGCAGATCGAGTTCGAGACGCGCGTGATCGGCTGCGAGTGGGACGAGGCGAAGAAACGCTGGCGCGTCAGCGTCCAGAAGCAGGGCGAGCCCATCCGGATCGTCGAGGCCGACGCCGTCCTGAGCGCCCACGGCATCGTCAATCGGCCCGCGTTCCCGAAGATCCCCGGCCTCGAGACCTTCCGCGGCGTCGTGATGCACACGACGCGCTGGGCCCCGAGCCTCCCGCTCGAGGGCAAGCGCATCGCCCAGATCGGGACGGGCGCCTCGGGCGCGCAGCTCGCGGTCGCGATCGCCCCGAAGGCCGAGCGGCTCACGATCTTCCAGCGCTCGCGCCACTGGCTGCTCAACAACCCGAGCGCGGGGCAGCCGGTGCCGGACGGCGTCAAATGGGCGCTGCGCAACATCCCGAAATACGCCGAGTGGTTCCGCTTCCGCGCCTACTGGTTCGCGGCGGACGGCCTGTTCCCGAACGTGCTGCGCGATCCGAGCTGGCCCCATCAGGACCGCTCCGTCTCCGCGGGCAACGACGGCATGCGCGAGTTCACCCTCGCCTACTACCGCGAAAAGCTGGCCGATCGCCCGGACCTGCTCGAGAAGGTCGTCCCGGACATCCCCATCTTTTCGAAGCGGATCGTGATGGATACCGGCTATCTCGACACGCTGAAGCGCCCGAACGTCGAGCTCGAGATCGATCCGATCGAGCGCGTGACCGAGACCGCGATCGTCACCCGGAGCGGGCGGGAGATCGAGGTCGACGTGATCGCCCTCGCGACGGGCTTCGAAGTTGCGAAGATGCTCGGGCCCCTGCGCGTCATCGGCCGGGGCGGGCG
Organism: uncultured Spirochaetaceae bacterium; assembly: GCA_964519695.1. Lineage (GTDB taxonomy): Bacteria > Myxococcota_A > UBA9160 > UBA9160 > UBA4427 > UBA4427. The sequence continues at coordinate 4,513 of CAZFKD010000224.1, read as the reverse complement.
CGACCTCGGGGCCGAGTGGGGCGAGGAGGATCCGCGCGCCTATCTCGGGATCCAGGTTCCCGGCTACCCGAATTTCTTCATGACGGGTGGCCCCAACTCGGCGCCGAACCATGCCGCGGGGCAGAACATCGTGTCCGAGCGCCAGGTCCACTACATGATCGAGTGTCTCGACCATGCCCGGGCCCGCGGCGCGCGCACGATCGATCCGACCCGGGCCGCCTACGAGGCGTTCAACCGCCAGATCGACGAGCGCATGCCGCAGATGATCTGGTCGCATCCGAAGGCGAAGAGCTACTACCGCAACAGCCAGGGTCGCATCTTCCTCTCCTGGCCCTATCGTCTCGTCGACTATTTCAATGCGACCCTGGGCCCGAAGCCCGAGCACATGCAGCTCGATTGAGCCCGCGCCCCCGCGCGCAGGAACCGCGCGCGGCCGCCTCTCGCGAAGGAGCCCCGATCATGCCCCTCGATCCGCAAGTCGAAGCCCTGCTCACCCCCGCGCCCGAAGGCTTCGAGATGACGAGCCTGCCGATCGACGTGCTGCGCAAGTACGTGCGCGAATCGTCGACCGCCTATCCCAGGCTGGATGTTACGCTCGCCGGCGTCGTCGACCGCACGATCCCCGGCCCCGGCGGCCCGCTGCCCGTCCGGATCTATACCCCGATGGGCCAGGCGCCCTTCCCGATCGTCGTCTTCTTCCACGGCGGCGGCTGGGTCGTTGGCGATCTCGAGACCCAGGACATGATCTGTCGCGCGCTCTGCCATGGCGCGGGCTCCGTCGTCGTCTCGGTCGACTACCGCCTCGCGCCCGAGCATCGCTTTCCCGCGGCGGTCGAAGACGCCTGGGCCACGACGAACTGGGCTGCGGCCCATGCGGCGGAGATCGGCGGCGACGCGAATCGACTCGCCGTCGCCGGCGACAGCGCCGGCGCGAATCTTTCCGCGGCCGTCGCGCTCCGGACGCGCGACGAGGGCGGGCCGGCCCTGCGCGCGCAGATCCTGATCTACGGCTCCTGCAACTATCCCTCGGAGCGGACACCATCGGCCGACGAGTTCGCGAGCGGGCCGATCCTGACCGACGCCGCGATCGCTTATTTCTGGCAGCAGTTCCTCGCCGACCCGGCGGCCGAGCAGCACCATCCCTGGGCCTCGCCCGCGCGGGCCGATCATCATCGCGGCCTCGCCCCCGCCTTCGTCGCGAGCGCCGAGCTCGATCCGACCCGCGACGATGGAGAGCGCTATGCGGAGAAGCTGCTGCGCGCCGGCGTCCCGACCGAGAGCCGGCGCTATCCCGGCATGCCCCACGGCTTCGTCTCCTGGGTCGGCCTCGTCGACCAGGCGCAGCGCTGCGTCGACGATGCCTCCGCGTTCCTGAAGCGCTGGAACGCCTAGCGGCGAGGGCGCCACGCCGGCAGGGCGCCGGACCGATCGATCGCGCAGGGCGCGAGAACGAGCAACAGAACGAGCGCGAGCGCGAAGAGGAGAAGAACGTCATGACGAGTCCGGCGGAAGCATTTCGGGGCGGGGTCGCCGTCATCACGGGTGCAGGCAGCGGCATCGGCGAGGGCCTCGCGCGCACCGCGGCCGAGCTCGGCATGCGGGTCGCCCTCGCGGACATCGCCGCCGACCGGATCGAGCGCGTCGCCGCGGACATCCGCGCCGCCGGCGGTGAGGCGATCACGATCCCGACCGACGTCGCCGACCCCGCGGCCCTCGATCGCCTCGCGATGGCCGTCCACGACCGCCTCGGCGATGTCCGGCTCCTGATGAACAACGCCGGCATCGAGATCCTCGGGCTGACATGGGAGCTGCCGACCGAGGTCTGGGAGCGGGCGATCCGGATCAACGTGCTCGGCGTCATCCACGGCGTGCGCGCCTTCGTCCCGCGCATGCTCGCCGCGGGCAAGCCCGCCTACATCGGCAATCTCTCCTCGATCGGCGGGCTCTCGATGATGGCCGTCCAGACGCCCTACATTCTGTCGAAGCATGCCGTGCTGTCGTTCAGCGAGTGCCTTCGCATGGAGATGGACCTCGTCGAGGCGCCGATCTCGGTCTCGGCCGTGCTGCCGGGCCCCATCGCGACGCGGATCTTCGAAGACGCCGCGACGGCCCGCGACGCCTCGAAGATCGAGTTCCACCGCAAAGCGATGCAGGACATGACCCACGGCCCCGGCAGCCTGACCGGCAAGCAGGCCGCGGAGATCATCCTCGCCGGCATCGCCGCGAAGGAATTCTTCGTCTCGACCCATCCCGAGCTCACCGCCCAGATGGCCAAGCAGCGCGCCGAACATCTCTCGACCCTCTCGACGCCGACCCTCGGCGAGGAAGCGCGCCGCATGCTGCTCGGCTGAAGGAGCGGCTCTCTCGGCCGGACCCGGCCGAACGGTCCCCGGTACAACAGGAGAACGCCATGACCGCGATCATCGACATCGACGCCCATTTCGAGCCCGGCGAGGACTGGCTCGAGGCTTATCCGAAGCTCGCGCAGCGGCTCCCGAAGCTGAATCCCGGGCTGCTCGCCGTCGATGCCATCGTCGGCGATCTGCTGCGCGCCGTCCCCGAGGCCGAGCGGCCGCCGCTGCGGGAGCTGATGCCGCCCGGGATGCTGACGCTCTTCGGCGAGGAGAAGGCCGGCGAAAAGGCGCGCCGGGCGGAGTTCGAGGGCAAGAACCAGTTCGAGGTGGCGAACGCGGCGGCGCGGGTCAAATGGGTGCGCGAGCAGGGTATCGCCCAGCAGCACGTGATCTGCCTCGCGGGCATCTCCTACAACCTCCAGATTGCCGAGCTCGCGCTGCGCCAGGAGGTGATCTCGGCCTGCAACGACTGGCTCGCGACGACCTGCGCCGCGGGCGAGGGCCTGCTGCGGCCGGTGACGGCCCTCGAATACAACGATCTCGACTACGTCGTCGCCGAGCTCGGCCGCATGCGCGCCCGCGGCAGCCGGATCTTCCTGATTCCCGGCTATCCGGTGAACGGGCGACCGCCTAGCCATCCGGATTGGGATCGCGTCTGGGCCGCGGCGAGCGATCTCGGCATGCTGCCGATGCTGCATACCGGCTTCGAGCGCATGCATTTCGATCCGGGCTGGGCGAATCAGGGCGGCGACACGACGTTGCTGCGCATGATCTGCAGCAGCCATCGCCACGTCGCCCCCATGACCCTGATCAACGCGATGGTCTATTCCGGCATCTTCGAGCGCTTCCCGAAGCTGACGCTGCTGCTCGCCGAGGTCGGCACGGGCTGGCTGCCCTTCCTGCATCGCGAGATCGACGATCGCGTCTCGCCGACGGCCGAGCTCTTCCTCGGCCAGGCGAAGCTGCGCACGAAGCCGAGCGAGGTCCTGGCGCAGCACGTGAAGGCGACGCCGCTCTCCGGCGGCAACGACTCGCCGCTGCTGAAGATCATGGAGGAGCTGCCCGAAGACATGCTCGTCTTCTCCTCCGACTTCCCGCATTTCGAGGGCTTCACGACGCCTACCAATCACTACCGCGAGCTCCTCGCCGATCTCCCCCGCCCCCGCTTCGACGCCTTCATGGGCGGGACGATCGACGCCGCCTTCCGGCGGATGGGCGATGGGCTGCTCTGACATGACACGCGAGACGTCGACTGAAACGGAGACCACGAGCGCGCGCGAGATCGAGCTCGAGACGACGACGGACGACATCGCGATCGTGACGATCCGCCGCCCCGCCCGCCGCAACGCCCTCTCCGCGCAGACCCTCGGCGAGCTGCATGCCGTCTTCGACACGATCGCGTCGAGCCGCACGCTCCGCGCCGTCGTGGTGTGCGGCGAAGGCGTCGCCTTCTGCTCCGGTGCGGACATGAAATCCGGGGTCGACGATCTGAAGCAGGCGGGCGATACGCCGACGGGCGCGCTGGCAGCGAGCGTCGAAGGCGCGATCCCGCGCGCCTTCGCAATGCAGGAGCTGATGGCCGGCCTCTTCGAGAAGATCCACCGCTTGCGCCAGCCCGTCATCGCAGCGATCCACGGCCCCGCCCACGGCGGCGGCTTCGCCCTCGCCCTCGCGTGCGACATCCGCTTCGCGACGCCGCAGGCCTCGTTCGGCGCCGTCTTCATCCAGCGCGGCGTCTCCGCCTGCGACATGGGCACCAGCTACCACCTGCCCCGCCTCGTCGGCGCCTCGCGCTCGGCCGAGCTGCTCCTCACGGGCCGCGTCTTCGATGCGGCGGAGGCCGATCGCATCGGCCTCGTCTTCGAAATCGTCGAAGAGCCGCTGCTGCTCGAACGCGCGCTCGCCAAGGCCCGCGAGATCGCGGCGCATAGCCCCCTCGCCGTCTGGATGACGAAGGAGACGATGTGGCAGACGGTCGATTCGCCCTCGCTCCGCCACGCTCTCGACCTCGAGAACCGGACCCAGATCCTCTGCACCGCGACGGGCGACATCGCCGAGGCCTTCGCCGCGTTTCGCGAGCGGCGAAAGCCGACCTGGCAGCCGCTCTAGGCCTCGAACCAGCGTGATACACCCTGTCGATTCGATCGAATTCTCTTAAA
>CAZFKD010000223.1:0-7126 GCA_964519695.1 uncultured Spirochaetaceae bacterium | reverse complement strand
CCGGCTTTGTGGCAGAGGAGCCAGCGCACGGGAATTTCGGCCTTGCCGGCCTGGGCGAACTCGGGCCAGTAGCGCGCGACGGGGGCGTCGAGATCGAGGCGGCCCTGCTCGACCAGGCGGTGGGCACAGATCGTCGTCATGCCCTTCGTCGTCGAGTAGGTGTTGACGAGGGTGTCGCGCTGCCAGGGGCGCGTGCGCGCGGCGTCGACGAAGCCGCCCCAGAGATCGACGACGAGCTCGCCTTCGAGCGTGAACGCGATCGCGGCGCCGACCTCCTGCTTCGATTCGAGGCGCTTCTCGAAGACGGCGCGGACGGATTCGAAGCGGGGATCGCAGTGGCCCTGGACGGTCGACATCGGTTCGGATTCCTCGCTTCAGGCGCCGAGCAGGCGCTCCGCGTTGCCGCGCAGGATCGCGTGGCGGATGGCTTCTCGGCCGGGGTCGCGGGTCGCGATCAGGACCTTCGCGAGGCTCGATGCGAGATGGTAGAAGGGCCAGTCGGTGCCGAAGAGCAGCCGCTCGCCGCCCGTTCGCCGGATCATGAGATCGAGATGGCTGACGCCCTGGCCGTGGATCCCGAACCAGGCGTTGCGATGGCGCAGGCCGATCTCGAGCATCTCGGCGCCGTCGCGCGCGCCGGCGTGGCCGATCACGAAGGGCAGGTCGGGAAAGCCGGCCAGGGCGCCTTCGTAATGGCGGGGCAGCGCATAGCGGTGGCGCGACTCGGGCTCGATGCCGGCGCGGCCGCCGTGGAAGAAGATCACGAGGCCGAGCCGCTCGGCGGCTTCGTAGATCGCGAGGGCATCGGGCTCGTCCGGATAGAAGGCCTGCATCGTCGGATGCAGCTTGACGACGCGCGCACCCATCGCCGCGAACTGCTCGAGGCGCGCGATCTTCTCCGGATCGCGCGGATGGACGGACGCGCCGGCGAGGAGCCGGGCGCTCGTGGCCGAGGCGGAGATCGCTGCGTGCCAGCGCTCGGTCAGCGCGTCGCCGAAGGGGAGGTTGAACGCGATCGGCAGGATCAGTGCGCGCTCGACGCGCGTGGCGTCCATCTCGGCGAGCAGGTTCGGGATGGTATGCGTGCGGACGACGTCGTTGCCCCAGAGGCCCTGCGAGAGCGTCGTGCATTCGAGCTCGGCGAGCGCGGGCTCGTCGAAGTTCGCGTTGATGTAGACGTCGAGATCGAGGGGGCAGCCGGGATCCGTCGCGTCGCAGTCGAGCAGATGGCGGACGCGCGGAGTCTTCGCCATCAGGTCGAGCTCCGGCTCGAAGAGCAGCGACATGCCGAAATGGCAGTGGACGTCGATCGCCCAGGGGACGGATTCGTCGACGCAGCGGAGCACGCCGTCGCGATCGACCTCGAACCACGGGAGCTCGGCGAGCCCGCGATAGCCGCGATAACGCTGGGGGCCGAAGGGGCCGTGGCCCGAGCGCGCCTGCTCCTCGGCCCGCTGTGCCGCGAGCCCCGCGACATCCGCTTGCGAATAGCGATCGGGATCCGCCGGGTCGCAGCCAAGCCAGGCGCCGGCTGCGGCCAGGGCGGTCGTTTGCAGGAAGCGGCGGCGATCGAGATGCAGCGGAGGGGTCGACGGGAGGAGGCGCGCGGGCGGGCGCGGAGGGATGGGCTGAGGCATGCGGTCGATCGTAACGCGCCGGGCGCGACCGCGGCGGCGCCCGGGAATCCTGTCTAGAATCGGGCGGCCCAAGCCGCTGGCTGCCCGCCGTCCGATCCAGATCGATTCGATCGGCCTCGGCCGCTGCGAGAACCCGTCGCGGCCGACGACCGCAAGCATCGAGAAGAAGAATGAAGAAGAAGGAAGGAAGCCCCATGCCCGCCCGCGAAGAGAAGCTCGTCCTCTGCAACGCCACCCTGATCGGCGGAGCTCTCGCCCGAGCAGATGAAAGCGATCATCGATGCGACCGCCGAGGCGAAGTTCGGCGGCATCTCGCTCTGGGCCTTCCATCAGCTGGCCGTCGTCGGCGCGGGCGTCGCGCCGGAGACGGTGAAAGGCTGGATCCGGGATCGCGGGCTGACGGTCCCGATCGTCGAGTCGCTGATCGGCTGGGAGACGGCGGATCGCGCGACGATCGAGGCGCAGTGTGGGCCGACGCTCGACTGCGCGGTCTTTCACGGCGCGAAGGACGTCGCCGGCGTCGTCATGGCGCCCGAGATCGATTTCGGGGCCGCGACGCGCGGGCTCGCGCTGCTCGGCAAGATGGCGGCGGATCGCGGGCTGCGGATCTGCATCGAATGGCTGCCCTGGTCGGGGCTGAAGGACATCGAGAGCGCCTGGAAGCTCGTTCAGGCCGCGGGCGGCGAGAACATCGGGCTCGTCGTCGATACATGGCATTGGCTGCGCCAGCCCGGTGGCCCCGATCTCGCGACGCTGCGCGGGATCCCCGGGAGCCGGATCCACTGCGTCCAGCTGAACGACACCACCCGAAAGGGGCAGGGCGACGACATGATGATGGAGTCGATGACGAATCGGCTGCTGCCCGGTGACGGCGAGGTCGAGTGGAAGCCGCTGCTCGACGCGATCGACGCGATCGGTGCGGATCCGATCTGGGCGCCCGAGGTCTTCAATCTCGGCCTCATGCAGGAAGGGCCGGTCGCGATGGCGAAGAAGATCGGGGCGTCGACGCGGAAGGTGCTGGGGCTCTAGGGGCTCCAGGGGGCCGCTGCGGGCAGCTATTTGCGGATGAGCTGGGCGAGCAACGCGACGTCGATGCTGCCGGATCCCGTCTGGGCGTTCATGTTGCCCGACACCACGATCGCGAGGGGGCGACCGACGAACTCACCGGGGAATTCGTCCTCGATCGCATCGAGATCGAGCCAGCCGAAGGCGTCGACGGAACAGGGGCTGGAAGGTCCGCAGGTCGAACCGTTCGCATAGCTCAGCGGCAGGTCGACTCCATTGACGCTGACCTCGGCGAGACCCGAGACCGAAAAATCGATGCTGTCCCTGAAGACGACCCGGAGATCGACGCGCAGGATCTGCTTCTTTCCGCCCCTGCGAAGCGTGGCACTGCCCAGGGCGAGACCGGTTCCGTTCAGCGTGGTCGTCGACGTGTCGATCGTGACGGCGTTCTTGGGAGGCTTGGGATCGGCGTTCTGCGCTGCGACGGGAGCGGGAACAAGCATGAGGCAGGCTGAGGCGAAAGCGAAGGCGGAGACGAAAGCGGAGACGAAAGAGGCCGGACGACTCGCAAGCAGCACGACACTTCTCCTCGTTGCATGAGCCGATTGAGTAGCCGACCGGGCGCTGGCAGACCACTCGGCGCCTCGGCTCGAGAGCGTGCTCCACTCGCGGAGTTGGCCGGCCCGCAGGGACCTGATCGCGCGCCGGTGACGGTGCACACGTGTGTTGCGCGGCCTCCGGACGGGTCAGCTCCCCACGCCCTCCCCGAATAGCGCGTCGTACCGCCGCTGCATCTCCTCGGGCGTCACCCGCTCGATCTCATGGCCGATGTTCCATTCGTGACCGAAGGGATCGCGCACGGTTCCCGAGCGCTCGCCGTAGAACTGATCGCTGGCGGGCCGGACGATCGTCGCGCCGGCCCCGACGGCGCGGGCGATCAGGGCGTCGGCATCGTCGACGTGGAGATGGAGCGTGAACGAGGTTCCGCCGATCGAGGCGGGGCCGAGGATCCCCGACTCGGGATATTCGTCGGACAGCATGATCGTGGTTCCGCCGAGCTCGAGCTCGGCATGGCCGATGCGGCCTCCGGGCTCGGTCAGCCGGAAAAGCTCGCGCGCACCGAAGGCGCGCGCATAGAAGTCGATCGCGGAGGCGGCATTGCGCAGTCGCAGGTAGGCGAAGACGTCGCGGATCGGCATTCTCGTGCTCCTTTCCGGGCGGGGCTGGCCCGGGTCGGGTCAGGCGCCGCAGCTGCTAGGCGGAATCGGGTGGCCGCGCATCCTGCGGCGCATTCGCCGGCGTCCATACGCGCCCCGTGATGAGCCGTGCGCCGCGCGCGAAGGCGAAATACTGCCAGGCCCAGCCGATCAGGACGCTGAGGCGGTTCCGGAATCCGATCAGATAGGCGATGTGGATCAGCCACCAGATCCACCAGGCGAGGAAGCCCGTGACCTCGAAACGCCCGATCGTGCCGACGGCAGCGGCGCGTCCGATCGTCGCGAGCGAGCCCTTGTCGACGTAGCGAAAGGGCCGGGCAGGCCGGCCGGCGATTCGAGCGGCGACGTTATGGCCCGCACAACGGCCCGCCTGAATCGCTGCGGGGGCGATGCCCGGAACTGGACGCCCGTCTTGTTCGATCGCGGCGAGATCGCCGACGACGAAGACCTCCGGATGTTCCGACATGGCGAGGTCCGGACCGACGCGAACGCGGCCCGCGCGGTCGAGCGGAATCCCAAGCGTCGCACCGAGCGGCGAGGCGGAGACGCCGGCGGCCCAGAGCACCGTCCGCGCCGGCAGATGTTCGTCGCCGAGCCAGACGCCCGACGCATCGATCTTCGTGACCTGGACGCCCGTGCGCACCTCGACGCCGAGGGCCTCGAGCTGACTTTGCGCCGCCGCCGAGAGCCGCTCGGAGTAGGGCGGCAGCACACGCGGCGCGCCCTCGACGAGCACGACGCGCAGACGTCGCGGGTCGAACGAGCGAAAGTCGCGAGCGACCGTATGCCGGCCGACCTCGAGCAACGCGCCGGCGAGCTCGATGCCCGTCGGTCCCGCGCCGACGATCACGAAGGTCAGCGTCGCGTCGTGCTCGGCTGCGTCGCCCCGGCGCTCGGCCGCCTCGAAGGCGAGCAGGACCCGGCGCCGGATCTCGAGCGCATCCTCGATCGTCTTGAGCCCGGGTGCGTCGCGCTCCCAGTCGTCGTGGCCGAAATAGCCGTGGCGCGCGCCGGCGGCGAGGACGAGATGGTCGTAGGCGAGCTCGCCGTCGGCGAGCTCTACGATGCGCCGAGCGAGGTCGATGCTCGTCGCCTCGGCGAGGATCGTGCGGGTGTTGCGCTGTCGGCGCAGGATCGAGCGGATCGGATAGGCGATGTCGCCGGGGTTCAGCGCGGCGGTCGCCACCTGATAGAGCAGGGGCTGGAAGAGATGATGATTGCGGCGGTCGACGAGGGTGATCCGGACGGGGGCGTTCGCGAGGCTGCGCGCAGCAGCGAGGCCTGCGAATCCGCCGCCGATGATCACGACATGAGGCAAGGTCTCGTTCGACATCTCCCTCCCATCAGCGGGCGAGCTCGATCGGCAGCGTACACGGCCGTTGGCCGAGGCCCATCTGCCGGGTCTGCTGCAGGTCGGGCCGGAGCTGCGATCCGGGCGTCAGGATGTCGAGCGCCGCATCGAGCATGTCGCCCATCTCCTGCTTCGCGAGGTTGGCGCCGAGGCAGTAGTGGGCGCCGTGGCCGAAGACGAGGCTCTCGCGGGTATCGTGCGCGAGGTCGAGCCGGTCCGGATCCGGGAAGACCTCGGGATCGCGATTCGCGGCGCCGAAGGAGAGCAGCAGCATCTGGCCCTTCCGGATCGACTTCCCGCGCATCGCGAAGTCGCGGCCCGCATAACGCAGCAGACCCGCCGCCGCACCGCCGCCAGCGGCGAATCGCATCAACTCCCCGAGCGCCTGCGGGATCCGGCTGCGATCGCCGCGAAGCTGCTCGAGCGCATCCGGATGCTCGAGCAGGGTCTGCAGCATCGACATCGTGGCGAAGCTCGTCGTCTCGCTGCCCGCGCCGATCATGAGCGAGATCAGCATCACGATCTCGTCGTCGCCCAGCGAATCGTCGGCCGCCTGCGCGCGCAGGAGATCCGAGATCAGGTCCTCGCCGAGCGCATCCCGCCGCTCGGCCGCCATCCGGCGGACCCATTCCGCCAGCTCGCCGAGGCATTTCTCGGCCATCGCCATGACCTCGGGCGATGAAAAGGGGACGAAGCCGCGGATCAGGCCCTGCGCGAGCTCGCGGAATCGCAGCTCGTCCCGACCGGCCGGGATGCCAGTGACGCGGCTGATGACGGCGTTCGGGATCGGGTTCGTGAACTCCGTGACGAGATCGACGATCTCTCCCGGCCGATCGCGCAGGGGCTCGGCGAAGCGCGCGACGACCTCCCGGATCTGCGCGTCCATGCGCCGGACGGCGCGCGGCGTCAGGGCCGTCACGAATCGCCTGCGCCATTTCGCATGGGCGGCCGGATCGTCGCGCGCGAAGTTGTTGTCGTCGAACCAGCGCAGCCAGGTTCCCTCGGCGAGGGGCTCGAAGTCTTCCCAGACACTGCGATCGCGGGCGCCGTATTCCGGCTCGTCGAGCAGCCATTGGACGTCGTCATGGCGCGTGATCACCCAGAAGCCGAACGAAGGCACCCAGTGGACGGGGGCCTCGTTTCGGAGGCGGTGGGTCGCCGCGATCGGATCGTCGGCGCGGAGCACGTCGAGGAAGAGGTCGGCGTCGGAGGCGGTCATGCGGATTCCTTCTTCGAGTCCGCCGCGGTCGAGGTTCCGCCCCAGGCCGGATATCGCCCCGTCGCGGGATAGGTCATGAACTCGACGAGGTTGCCGTCGGGGTCGCGCGTATAGACGCTCGTGCCCTCGCGCCTTCCGCGCTCGCCGCCGCCGGGCTGGTCGAGCGGGCCGTAGGCGATCTTCGCTCCGGCCTTCTCGAGCAGGGCGACGGCCTCCTCGATCGTTCCGTCGAACAGAAAGCAGAAATCGCCGCAGCCCGGCAGCGCCGTCGGTCCGCGGGCGTCGAAGGCCGGATCCTGCCAGAACGCGGGGCCGTGGAAGTTGAGCTTCGCGTTCGCGCCGATCGCGATCGCGAAGATCGGATACTTCCCGCTGCGGAACTCTTCTTCGTGGATCGTCTCGAAGCCGAGGCGCTTGTAGAAATCGAGCAGCGCCTCGGGGTCGCGCGCGGGGAACGAAACGTGATCCCAACCGATGACGGGCATGGAGACCTCCGGAGTCAGGGGGAAGGAGCCAAGGGGCCGCAGAGCGCTCACACGCGTCCGATCTTATGCCAGAATCCCGGCTGCAGATGCGCGCGCATTCGAAACGTTCCCCAACCCTGCGCGCCCGCAGACGATGGCCCGCCCCGCGAAAGGAATCCCCGATGAAGCTGGTCGTCACCGGACACGACGCGAACGGCGGATCGATCTTCACC
>CAZFKD010000222.1:0-7153 GCA_964519695.1 uncultured Spirochaetaceae bacterium | reverse complement strand
CGAGACGACACCCGCCGAGATCGAGCGCGCGAGCCGCTCGGATCGCGTCGCGGCGGTCAAGCTGTATCCGAAAGGGGCGACGACCGGGTCGGCGCGCGGCGTCGCGGCGCTCGATGCGCTCGGCCCCGTGTTCGAGGCCCTCGAGCGCTTCGATCTCCCGCTGCTCGTCCACGGGGAATCGATCGAGCCCGAATGCGACGTCTTCGATCGCGAGCGGGTCTTCCTCGAGACGGCGCTGATTCCGCTGGTCGAGCGCCATGCCGGTCTGCGCGTCGTCTTCGAGCACATCACGACGGCAGCCGCGGCCGAATGGGTCGCGAGCGCGCCGCCACGGGTCGCGGCGACGATCACGCCGCAGCATCTCCTGCTCAATCGCAATGCGCTCTTCCAGGGCGGACTCCGGCCCCATCACTACTGCCTGCCCGTCTTGAAGCGCGAGGCGGATCGCCAGGCGCTCGTCCGCGCAGCGACTTCGGGCAGCCCGCATTTTTTTCTCGGAACGGACAGCGCGCCGCATGTCCGGGCGAGCAAGGAATCGGCCTGTGGCTGCGCGGGCGTCTTCAGCGCGCCCGTCGCGCTCGAGGCCTACGTCGAGGCCTTCGCGCGGGCAGGGGCCCTCGATCGCCTCGAGGGGTTCGCGAGCCATTTCGGCGCGGACTTCTACCGCAGGCCGCGCAATCCGGGGCGGATCGTGCTCGAGCGCTGCGCGTGGACCGGGCCGGACCGGCTCGGCGAAGGTGACGACGCGTTGATCGTCTTCTTCGCGGGCGAACGCCTCAGCTATCGCGTCGTCGACGCGGCGGTATGAACGGGCCGATCGGATTCGGTCTTTGCGGCGGTCAGGGAATCGGGGGTCTGGTCTCTTGGGGGTCGTCTCTTCGGGGCCTGATCCTTGCTCAGGGGATCAGGCCCCGCGAGACACTGGCTGGAAGCGCGATATGGCCTGGCGGAGAACCCTTCCGAAATCGCGGTCGGACGCGCAACGCATCCGACATTTCCTGGACCCCTCCTAAAGCACGATCCGTGCCAGGGACCTGCGGAGATCGGAATCCGTTGGAACGGCAGGGACTTGGGGGTAATGTGCGGCTCCACCGGCGTTGGGATGGGGGCGGATTAGCTGGCGCAATTTGCACCAAACGACGCTCTGGTTCGGCAGTCCGATCTTCTAAGTAGCGGATATGTATGATTTTTTTGGCAGGGTCGAGCTGCTTGGAGCAAAATGCGCCACCCGGGCAGAATCCGCCGGGTCAGGGCATGACCTCGTCCGTTGGGGCGCGGCTGTGGTCCGGACATGCGCCGAGAGGCTCCTCGGCTAGCATCGCGCGCCCCGAAGCCAGAGGAGGGTCACCGATGCGCGTTCGTCAGGCGGAGCCCTCGCAAGTGCTGGGTCGCCTCTTCGAGGTCATCGAACGCCGCCGCGAGGAGCGGCCCGAGGGCAGCTACGTCGTATCGCTGCTCGCGGGCGGCTTGCCGGCGATCACCGCCAAGGTCCGGGAGGAGGCGGAGGAGGTCGTTCAGGCGGCGCTCGGCGAGAGCGACGAGGCGCTCGCCCGGGAGGTCGCCGATCTGCTCTTCCACCTGCTGGTCCTGCTCGCCGCACGGGGCGTCGATCCGGACGCCGCCTATCGCGAGCTCGCCCGCCGGTTCGGGATCGGCGGCCTCGAGGAAAAGGCGTCGCGAACGGGCCGCTCGCCTCGGGACCCGACGAGTGGAGAGCAAGCGTGATCCCGAACGAGACCCTGCGCATTGCCGTTCCGTCGAAGGGGCGATTGCGCGAGCCCGCCCTCGAACTGCTGGAGCGGGCCGGGCTCCGGTTCCGCGTCTCGGGGCGGCGGCTCTTCAGCGTCTGCAGCGAGACCGGGAGCCGCATCATCTTCACGAATGCGGCGGACATCCCCGTGCTCGTCGCGGAGGGCGTCGTCGATCTCGGCATCACCGGCAGCGACCAGGTCCTCGAGAAGGATGCGCAGGTCGTCGAACACCGGCGCCTCGGCTTCGGCCGCTGCCGCCTCTCGGTCGCCGTCCACAAGGACGCGCCCTATCGCTCGGCACGGGATCTCGCCGGACGTGTCGTCGGCGCCAAGTTCGTACGACTCGCGCGGCGTTATTTCGCGGAACACGGCGTCGCCGACGTGCATGTACTCGAGATCCAGGGGGCCGTCGAAGTCATGGTCCTGCTCGGGATGGTCGACGCGATCGTCGAGATCGTGGAGACGGGCAACAGCCTGCTCGAGAACGATCTCGTCGAGCTCGATCGCGTCCTCGAGGCGGAGGCCGTCCTGATCGGGCGGACCGAGCCGCGTGATGCGGCGCTCTCGGACCAGCTGCTCCGGCGCATCGACGGTGTGCTCGCAGCCGCCCGCTACACGTTGATCGAATACAACTGCCCCGCCGCCCGCATCGAGGAGGCTTCGCGCATCACGCCCGGCTTCTCGTCGCCCACGATTGCCCGCCTCCAGGATCCCGCCTGGCTCGCGGTGAAGGTGCTCGTCGAGAAGGTCCAGACCCAGCGGGTCATCGACGCGCTCGAAGCCATCGGCTGCGTCGCGATCCTCGAGACCGAGCTGAGGCACGCCCGGCTCTGAGGTCGCCCGGCCGGCCCGCGGATCGGGCCGGCGCCGATAGACTACTCGCAGATCGGGTTTTTCACGGATCTCGAATGCGGGATTCGCTTGTCCAGGGGCACTCTTTTTCCCGGTGTGATCGATTCTCCATCATGCATTCTGAAACTCGACCGAATCAGTCTCCGGCTTTCGAGGCAAGTGCTGCCTCCGCAGGAGACCCGAGATGGCCAGGATTCTCTCGATTGGGGACCAGCGGGTTTTCCTCGACCTCGCGCGCACGCTGCTCGGCCGGGATGGTCACGACCTGATCGAGGCGACCGACGGCCTCGCGGGTCTTCACCGCGCCGCCGAGGACGCTCCCGATTGCATCGTTCTCGAGCTCGAGCTCGCCGGCTTCGACGCGCTGGAGCTCTGCCAGCTGCTGGGCCGTGATGCGACGACGTGCCGGATCCCGGTCGTCGTCTGGGGGACGCTCGGGGCGGGGCATGCTGCGCCGCGGGCGAAACGGTTCGGTGCGTTCGCATACGTCGATCGGGCGTGCACGCCCGGCGCGCTCGTGGGCAGTGTGCGAGCCGCGCTCGCCGAGGGGGCCCGCCGACGCGGCGACCGGTCGTCGCATTCGCGTCGTGTTTTGACCGCGATCGCCGGCGGCCGGTAGAATGGCGATCGCGAGCGTCATTCCGGCGCGCCGTTCCTTCTTCGCCCGGGAGGGTCATGAGCAGTCCGACTGCGAGCATTCGCCGCCTGCGCGACCTGGTCGCGATTCCCTCGGTGAACCCGATGGGGCGGGAGGACCTGCCCGCCGACATGGTGGGTGAGCAGCGCGTCGCGGAGTACGTCTGCGCGGCGCTCTCGCGGATCGGTCTCGACGCGCGCCTCGTCGGCAGCGCCGGCCGGACGAGCGTCATCGCGGAAGCGCGGGCGGGCAAGCAGGCGCAGACGCTGCTCGTCGCGAGCCATCTCGACACCGTGCCGGTCGACGGGATGGAGATCGAGCCCTTCGATCCGGTGATCCGCGACGGGCGGCTCTACGGACGCGGATCCTGTGACACGAAGTCGGGCATGGCGGCGCTGCTCGAAGCGCTGGAGCGGGTGCTCGCGCGGGGTACGCTGAAGCGCAACGTGATCGTCGTCGGCGAATCCGACGAGGAGTACCGCAGCGCCGGCGCCTACGACGTGCTCGCCGATCTCGGCGGTCGTCGACCCGACTGGGCGATCGCGACCGAACCGACCGGGCTCCGGCTCATCCACGCCCACAAGGGCGTCGTCCACGCGCGCGTTTGCGCTCGGGGACGCGCCTGCCACAGCTCGGACCCGACGGCCGGACGCAACGCGATCGTCCTGCTGGCCCGCGCGATCCTCGCGATCGAGTCGAGCGCGCGGATCTTCGTCGAGCGGCCCCATCCGGACCTCGGCGCGGCGACGCTCTCGATCGGCGTCGTCCGGGGCGGGCAGGCGCCCAACATCGTGCCGGACGAGGCCTGGCTCTGGGTCGATCGGCGCACGCTGCCCGGGGAGCCGCCCGAAGCGGTGAAGCGGGAGCTCGAGGACGTGCTTGCCCGGGCCGGCCTTTCGGGCGAGGTCGTGGTCGACGCGTGCCGCGAGGAGAAGCCGCCGCTCGGCAACGCGGCGGACTCGCTTGCGGTTCAGGCGATGGCGAGCGCGCTTCGCTCGCTCGACCTAGAGGCGGCGCCGGGGACCGTCGCTTTCGGAACCGACGCCGGGGTCTTCTCGCGCGAAGGCATCCCGAGCGTCGTGATCGGTCCGGGCTCGATCGCGCTCGCCCACACCGCGCGGGAGTTCGTTCCGGTCGACGAGGTCGAGACGATGGTTCGGATCTTCGAGCGCCTGCTGGAGCAGTAGGCCGGTCGGTCGTGTGGGCGCCAGCCGGAAGGATCGGCTGGGCGGGCGCGGCGCCGGGTCCCTCAGCGGATCGTGACCCGGACGGGGATCCAGCGATCGATCACGGGCTGCAGGCTGCCCTCGCGCTGCCACTGCTCGAGGGTCGCGTCGAGCAGCGCCTTCAGCGCGGCGTCGTCGCGGCGGACCGCCCAGGCGAGCTCCTCCTGGGTCAGCAGCTGATAGAGGCCGTGCAGATCGCGCTGCTCGGGGTCGCCGGCGATGCGCCAGACGGTCGGCGCGTCGTGGACGAAATAGTCGATCCGCCCGGCACGCAGGCTGCGCACGCCGGAGTCGACGCCGTCGAACCCGAAGCTGGTCGCGCGGGAGAGCTCCGCGGCGACGAATGCTTCCCCGGGCGTGCCGTCGACGAAGCCGACGCGCGCGCCGGGCCTCCGGATCGTATGGATGCGCCCGAAGCGGGCGAGGTCGGAGGAGCGGATCAAGGCGAGCTGACCGACCTGCAGGTACGGGAGGCAGAAGCGGACGCGCGCCGCGCGCTCCGGGGTGATCGAGAGGCCGCTCATCACGACGTCGATGTCCCCACGCTCGAGGGCCGGCAGCAGCTCGCGCTCGTCGAATCGCTCGAACACGATCCGCCGCCCGAGACGGGCTCCGAGGCCGCGGGCGAGGTCCGCCTCGAGGCCGACGATTTCGCCTTCCTGCTCGAAGATCACCGGCGGATGGGACGGCGCGACACCGACCCGCAGCGCCCGTCCGCCGGAGCCGCCTGGAAGCGCGCAGGCGAGGCACGCGAGCAGCAAAGCGAAAATCAAGGCCGGGAGGCCGGATGAGAAGATCCGCGCACGCAGCCGCGAGTCGTCCGCCCGACATGCTCGGGCCGATGGCGTATTCGGGGGCGGGATGGAGGGCGGAAAGGAGGGGGGAGAGCAGAGAAGGGGCGGCTTCACGACGACTCCCAGGCGAGCGCGCAAGCTACTGCCTTGCACCGGGATGCGCCAATTCCTACTTTGCGCGCCGACCCATCCGGGGAGGCGAGAGCGCGGCCGGGCGATCGGGGATGAGACCCGAATTCGACGGGACGCGACGGAAACCGAGACGCGGACCGGAACGACGACCGTGAGGGCTTGGAAAGAGGGCGCAGAAGATGGGTGAAGCCAAGCCGAAATCGATCCTGCGCAGCGCCTACCGCCCCTCCGACTACGTCATCGACTCCGTCGACCTGGCGTTCGAGCTCGACGAATCGGAGACTTTCGTCACGGCCCTGCTCGAGGTCCGGCGCCGCGGAGATGCGGGACCGCCGCCGCCGCTCGTCCTCGACGGCGAGGA
Organism: uncultured Spirochaetaceae bacterium; assembly: GCA_964519695.1. Taxonomy (GTDB): domain Bacteria; phylum Myxococcota_A; class UBA9160; order UBA9160; family UBA4427; genus UBA4427. The sequence goes on along the minus strand of CAZFKD010000222.1, from coordinate 1,400 downwards.
CCTCGAGCTGCTCGAGATCGCGATCGACGGCCGCCCGCTCGCCGCCGGCGAGTACGAGGTCGAGGCCGCCGAGCTCTCGATCTTCCGGCCGCCGCCGCGCTTCGCGCTGCACACACGGGTGCGCATCCATCCGGAGGCGAACACGCGCCTCTCCGGCCTCTACAAGAGCAGCGGGAACTTCTGCACCCAGTGCGAGGCGATGGGCTTCCGCCGGATCACCTGGTTCCTCGATCGCCCGGACGTGATGGCACGTTATTCGGTTTCGATCGAGGCGGACGCCGCGAAATACCCCGTGCTGCTCTCGAACGGCAACCGGATCGGCGAAGAGTCGCTCCCGAACGGTCGCCGCCGGGTCCGCTGGCAGGATCCGTTTCCGAAGCCCAGCTACCTCTTCGCGCTCGTGGCGGGCGATCTGCGCTGCCAGGCCGGCGAGTTCGTGACGGCCTCCGGGCGCACGGTCCGGCTCGAGATCTGGGTCGAGCCGCAGAACATCGATCGCTGCGAGCACGCGCTGCGTTCGCTGCAGCGCTCGCTGCGCTGGGACGAGCAGCGCTTCGGCCGCGAATACGACCTCGACGTCTACATGATCGTCGCCGTCAACGACTTCAACATGGGCGCCATGGAGAACAAGGGCCTCAACGTCTTCAACTCGAAGTTCGTGCTCGCCCGCCCGGAGACCGCGACCGACGACGATTACGAAGGCATCGAGACCGTCATCGCCCACGAGTACTTCCACAACTGGACCGGCAATCGCGTGACCTGCCGCGACTGGTTCCAGCTGACGCTGAAGGAAGGTCTCACGGTCTATCGCGATCAGCGCTTCAGCGAGGACATGCGCTCGGCTGCCGTCGAGCGCATCGACGCCGTGAAGCAGCTGCGGGCTCGCCAGTTCTCCGAGGACGAGGGGCCGATGGCCCATCCGATCCGGCCCGAGTCCTACATCTCGATGGACAACTTCTACACGGCGACCGTCTACGAGAAGGGCGCCGAGGTCATCCGGATGATGGCGACCCTCGTCGGCGAAGAGGGCTTCCGCAAGGGAATGGACCTCTATTTCGAGCGCCACGACGGGCAGGCCGTGACCTGCGACGATTTCCGCGCCGCGATCGCGGATGCGAATGGGCGCGATCTCGGCCAGTTCGAGCGCTGGTATCTCCAGGCGGGGACGCCGCGCCTGCGCGCCCGGGGCGACTTCGACGCCGCAAATCGTCGCTACACGCTCCGGCTCGCCCAGGATTATCCGCCGACCGCTTTCGAGATCGCGGGCGCCGCGGAGCGAAAGCCGCTTCCTCTCCCGGTCGCCGTCGGTCTGCTCGCGGATGATGGGCGCGCGCTGCCGCTCCGACTGGCGGGGGAGTCCGCGCCGGCGCCGGCGACGACCCGGGTGCTCGAGCTGCGCG
>CAZFKD010000221.1:0-7155 GCA_964519695.1 uncultured Spirochaetaceae bacterium | reverse complement strand
AGGGCCGCCTGCATCTGCTCGGGCCGATACCGATTGATCTGCGGCTCCCCCGCGCCCTTCAGCCAGGCGGACTGCTGCGCGAAGACCTCGCGATAGCGCCGGGGGAGCGACTCCGTCGGGAATTGATAGTCGAGCACGACGGCGCTGCCGGGGGCGAGCAGCGCGTGCAGCTCGGCGAGCGCGCGCGCGACCGTCTCCTTCGTCAGGTAGTAGACGACGCCGAGCCAGCTGACGATCGCCGGCGCTTCGCTGCGGAAATCGGTCCTGCGCAGGGCCTCCGTGACCGACGAGGTCTCGAAGTCGCATTCGACGAAGGCGAGCGAGGCGGGCAGCGGATCGCCGATCGCCTCGAGTCGCCGCCGCTTCCAGCGCTGGGTCGCAGGATGGTCGACCTCGAAGACGCGCAGGTCCGCGAGCTCCGGCGGTCGGCGCAGCGCGAAGGAGTCGAGGCCGGCGCCGAGGACGACGAGTTGTCGCACGCCCTCACGGTAGGCGCTCGCGACGAGATCCTCCGCATAACGTGCGCGGAACGGGAGGAACAGACGGTTCTCGAGCAGGATCCAGGGGGCCTCGTCGCCATAGGCGGCGACGAGCCGCTCGGCCTCCGCGCCGAGCAGCCTCTCGGCGATCCGGTCTTCGAGCAGATGCGGCGGCGGATCGAAACGCAGATGGGCGGCGCGGGCGGCGGCGACCTGGAGCGCGGTCTGGCTCGGCTCGCCTTCGATCATCGCGGGCGCGCTGCCGCCGAAGTCGACGCACGAGCGCCGAGCATGGTCCGCGGACCGGCCCCGCCCGTCATGCCGCGTCGCTCGCGATCAGGCGGCCGAGGGTCCGCAGCTGCTGGGTCGAGCCGCCGAGCGTCAGCTCGAGCTGCCGAGCGTAGACGTAAAAGCGATGGAGGGGATATTCGCGGTCGACGCCGGCGCCGCCGTGGAGATGTTGCGCGGCCCGCACGACCCGCGAGCCGCCCTGCGCCGCCCAGTATTTCGCGCTCGCGACCGCCGCCTCGGCAGGCAGCCCCGCGTCGATCCGCCAGGCAGCCTGGAGCGCCGTCAGGCGAACGCCCTCCGTATCGATGAAGGCGTCGGCGGCGCGCTGGGCGACGGCCTGGAAGGTCGCGATCGGCTGATCGAATTGCTTGCGGGCCTTCGTGTATTCGGCGGTGAGCCGGAGCGCTTCCGAGCAGACGCCCGTCGCGAGGGCGCAGAGCGCGGCCGTCGCCCGCAAGACGATCCAGTCGACGATCTCGCGGCCCTGCGCGAGCGAGCCGAGCAGCTCGCCGCGGTCGCCGTCGAGCTCGAGCAGCGATTCGGGCTGCTGGCTCGTCGTCGCGAGCGGCGTCTGCCGAACCCCGGCCGCTCCGCTCTCGACGAGGAAGACGCCGACGCCGCCGTCGGTCGCCGCGGGGACGAGCAGCAGATCGGCGATCGGCCCGGCCGGGACGCAGAGCTTGCGGCCGCTGATGCGATGGGCCTGGCCGTCCTTCGCCGCCCGCGTATCGGGCGAGCCCGGATCGCGATGGGGCTCGACGAGCGCCGCCGTCAGGACCGCGGCGCCGGTCGCCGCACGCGGAAGCCAGGCCTCCTTCTGCGCGGCGCTGCCGAAGCGGGCGAGCGGCAGCGCGCCCAGCACCGTCGACTCGAGCAGGGGAACCGGCGCCGCCGTGCGCCCGACCTGCTCGATGATCCCCGCGAGCGTCAGGAATCCGAGGTCGGCACCGCCCTGAGCCTCCGGAACGGCCGCGGCGATGAGCCCGGCCTCCGCGAGCTTGCCCCAGAGCGCGCGATCGAAGCGCGGCTCGCCCGAGAGCTCGAGCGCGCGCAGGCGCTGCGGCGTGCAGGCATCGGTGAGGATCTGGCGGGCGAGCTCGATCGCAGCCGCTTGTTCGTCGGAGTAGTCGAAATCCATCTGGGTCTGACCTCGGGAAGTCGTTGAAGATTCGGCGGGGCTTCGGCAGAGCGCCGGCCGCGGCGCCCGGCGACGTCAGTGGCGCGGAATGCGCGGCAGACCGAGCCCGAAGAGCGCGATCAGATCCCGCTGCACCTCGTTCACGCCGCCGCCGAACGTCAGGATCATGAGGCTGCGATAGAGCCCCTCCAGATGTCCCGCCGCGACCGCCTCCGGCGAGCCGCGCGTCAGATAGGCGCGCGGACCGACGACCTCCATCAGCAGCTGGAACGCGTCGAGGTAGAACTCCGTCCCGAAGACCTTCGTCGCCGAGGCATCCGCGGGCGAGAGCGCGCCCTTCTTCGCCGACGAAGCGACCTTCCAGTTGAGCAGCCGCAGGTACTCCGTCCCCGCGTAGACCTTCGCGAGGTTGACCTGTACCCACTCCTCGTCGAGCAGCCGGCGGCCGTCGGCCAGGCGCGTCGACTTCGCGTAGTCGAGAGTCGTTCCGTAGGCGCGCTCCATGATGCCCGAGGAACAGAGCGTGACGCGCTCGTGGTTCAGCTGGTTCGTGATGAGCTTCCAGCCCTTGTTCTCGCCGCCGACGAGGTTCGCGGCCGGGACGCGGACGTCGTCGAAGAAGACCTGGTTGATGTCGTGCTCCGAGAGCAGGTGGAGCGGGTCGACGCGGATGCCCTTCGACTTCATGTCGACGATGATCATCGAGATGCCGGCGTGCTTCGCGACCGTCGGATCGGTCCGCACGGCGAGCCAGCAGTAGTCGGCGCCACCGGCCAGACTCGTCCAGGTCTTCTGGCCGTTGATCAGGTAGTCGTCGCCGTCGCGGACCGCGCGACATTGCAGCGAGGCGAGATCCGTTCCCGAGTTCGGCTCGGAATAGCCGATGCAGAACTCGAGGTCGCCCGCGGCGATCTTCGGCAGGAAGAACTGCTTCTGCGCGTCGGTTCCATAGCGCATGAGGGTCGGACCGACGGTGTTGACCGTCAGCATCGGGACCGGCGCCGCGGCGCGCATCGATTCGTCGAAGAAGATGAAATGGTCGACTTCGTCGCGACCCTGACCGCCGTACTCCTTCGGCCAGCCGAAGCAGAGCCAGCCGTCCTTCGCCATCTGCTGGCGGACCGCCTTCGTCTTCGGGCCGATGCCGTGCTCGCGCAGCAGATCTTCGCGGACGGCGGGCGTGAGGAGCCGGTCGTAGTAGGCGCGGAGCTCCGCGCGGAGCTTCTGCTGGTCTTCGGTGAGCCCGATGTACATGGCGTGATCCTCGTCGTGGGGTCCTGCGCGCGGCGCGAGCACGCTCGAAGGGCCATCACGATATCACGGCCGATCTGCCGGGCGAAGTCGCGGGCGGGATCCGGGGCGAGGTCCCGGGCGGACTTCGGGGCGGGGGTACGGCGGGGGCCCAGACGGGAGGCCCGACGAGGGGCGCAGCCGAGGGGACTCGGGCTTGCGAGCCGGGGCCGTCGCCCGCTGGGCGATCGCTCAGAAAAAGGCCCGCAGGGCGAGGATCCGGCCGCCCTCCCGCTCGAGACGGAGCGTGTAGATGACGTCCATTCCGGGCGAGTCGGGATCGCATACGAGGCGGGCGCGGACGTGCAGCGCGAGCTCGTCGCCCTGCACGAGCAGCGGACCGACGCGTTCGAACAGGAGCCGCCCGTTGCGGGCATGGGTCGCGCGGTAGAACGCCCGGATCGCGGCCTGCCCGCGCACGATCGGCGCGCCGACGGGATCCTCGAGGGTCGCATCGTCCGCGAACAGCGCGACGACCGCGTCGAGATCGTTCGATCCGTGCCTGTCGAGATAGTGCTCGATCAGGTCCTCGGCGGCCGAACCGCGCCGCTCTCGGGTTTCCTCCTCCACTGCCATCCCTCCTCGATGTCCTGCGATCTGCGTTCCGCAGCGCGAGCGACCCGGATGGCCCGATCGTCAGCGCGGCAACGCCTCGCTCGTTTCGAGATCCCGCAGCACGCTCCGACTCGCGATCCAGAGGCAGAACGCCGCGACGAGATGGGCCGTGAGCGCGACCCGCAGCGAGTGGCGGATCGATTCGACACCGTACCGCCCGGCGCCGACCTCGTTGAGCCAGCCGACGATCGGCGGTGCGAGGCCGAGACCGAGCAGGGTGTTGAAGCTGACGACGAGGGCCGCCGCGAGCGAGCGCATGCGCGGGGCGACGACCGTCTGCACCACGCTGTAGAACGGCCCGAAGCAGCTGCCCGTCAGCACCGAGACCGGCACGAGCATCCACATCGCCGCCTCCGCCGATGCGGCGAACACGAATCCCACGGCGAAGGGGTATGCGACGACGAGGGCGAGCGCCGGCTGCCAGAGCAGCCAGCGCCGATCGCGCAGCGCGAGCCGGTCCGCGAGGGTTCCCCCGGCGAGCGTGCCGATCGCGGTCAGGAGCCCCGATGCGAAGGCGAGTCGCATCCCGGCCTCGCTCGTCGAGACGCCATGAACGCGCGTCAGATAGGGGACGCTCCAACCGAGCACGGCATACATGCCGACCGAATGGAAACCGGAGGCCAGAAAGACCGCCCGCGCCGAAGGAATCGAAAACAGCCGACGCAGCGCCGTCGCGAACGGGATCTCGACGGGCGCGACCGCCGCCGCTGCAGCACCGCCCGCCCGGCGCCCCGGCTCGGAGGCGCCGCGTTCGGGCTCGGGCACGGTCCACCGGATCACTGCGGCGAGGACGAGGCCCGGTGCCCCGAAGACCATGAACGCGATCCGCCAGCCGTAGACGTCCGCCAGCCAGCCGCCGAGGGCGAAGACCAGGATCGAGCCGATCGGCCCGCCGATCGCCAGGATCGCCAGCGCGGTCGCGCGGCGCTCGGGCGGGAACGTATCGGCGAGCAGCGACTGCGCGGGCGGTCCGCCGGCGGCCTCGCCGATGCCGACGCCGACGCGGATCGCGAAGATCTCGGCCCAGGTTCGCGCGAAGCCGGTCAGGAAGGTGAGCCCGCTCCAGACGGCGAGACCGAGCGCGATGATCGAGCGCCGCACGCCGCGATCGGCGGCGACCGCGATCGGAATGCCCGCCGTCCCGTGCAGCAGCGCGAAGGCCGTCCCCGTCAGCAGTCCCATCTGCGCGTCGGACACGCCGAACTCGTGCTTGATCGGATCGATCAGCACCGAGAGCAGCTGGCGATCCATCACGTTGAGCGCGGTCACGCACGCCATCAGGAAGACGACACGACCCGGACGCGCGGGGCCATCGATCGGCGCTCGGGCACCTCGCGGATTCAGCTTCGGATCCTCCGCACGGCCGCGTGCGCGGCACGCCCAGTCGCTAGCATAGTCCCGCCGTCGTGCGCCCCTGCTCGTCGCAGTCGGCGCCGGATCGACCGGACGAGCGCGTCGACGCCTTCTGCCCGCCGGAGCCATCATGTTCGACCTCCTGATCAGCGACGGCTTCGTCATCGACGGCACCGGCGCCTCCCGCCGCATCGCCGACGTCGGCATCACGAACGGCCGGATCGCGGCGATCGGACGCATCGGCCGCGGAGAGGCGCGCCGCGTGATCGATGCCGCGGGCCTCGTCGTCGCCCCGGGCTTCATCGATCCGCATACCCACTACGATCCGCAGCTGACGCTCGATCCCTTCGCCTCGTCGTCGTGCTTCCACGGCGTGACCTCCGTCGTCGTCGGCAACTGCGGCTTCGCGCTCGCGCCGACGCGGCCTTCGGCGCGCGAGGGCGTGAAGCAGATCTTCGCGCGGGTCGAGGAGATCGACCTCGCGGTGCTCGACCGGATTCCCTGGGATTTCGAGACGTTTCCCGAGTTCCTGAAGGCGCGCGAGGGCCGCCTCGGGGTCAACGCCGCCTTCTACGTCGGCCATTGCAACGTCCGCCTCTGGGCGATGGGCGAGGACGCCTATCATCGTGCGGCCCGCCCCGACGAGCTCGCCAGCATGCGCGCGATCGTGCGGGAGGCGATGGCGGCGGGCGCCGCGGGCTTCTCGTCGTCCCACTCGCCGACGGATCTCGACACCCTCGACCGCCCGGTTCCGAGCCGCGCGTCGACCCTCGAGGAGCTCGAGGCCCTCGCCCTCGAGGTCGGCCACGCGCAGCGCGGCTCGATCGCCTATCTGCCGGCCAGCGCGGTCGGCGGCCTGCTGCCCGACGACGGCGAGCTGCTGATCCGGCTCGCCCTCGCGAGCCGGCTGCCCGTCGTCATCCAGGGCCTCGGCGCGCGCAGCAAGGTCGATGCGCCGACGGCGACCTGGCCGCAATCGAAGGCCTATCTCGAGCGCGCGCGGTCGCTCGGCGCCGCCGTCTATTCGCTGCTCATCGCGCGGCCGTTCCGGCGCCCCTTCTCGCTCGCCGCGGGAACGACGCTCTTCGAGGGCGCCCTCGCCTTCCACCGCCTCTTCCGCGAGGCCCGGACCGTCCCCGAGCGGATCGCGATGCTGCGCGATCCGGCCTATCGCGACGCGATCCGCCAATCCGTCGAGCATCCGAACCGCGACGGCGCCCTCGGCTCGACGACGCCTCCGCCGCAGTTCTCGACCCTGTCGGTCCATCGCGTGCGCGACGCCGCGCATCGGCGCTGGGAGGGCGTCGGCCTGCCGGAGATGGCCGCGCAGCTCGGCGTCGAGCCGATGGATGCGCTCGTCGATCTCGCGCTGGCCGAGGATCTCGAGACCGAGTTCCTCTGGAGCATCGACTCCCCCGAATGGCGCGAAGGCACCTTCGCGGCTTCGCGTCATCCCCAGATGCTGATCGGGACCTCCGATGGCGGCGCCCATCTCGGGCGCGACGATGGCGCGGAGTATTCGTCCTTCTTTCTGCAGTCGTGGGTCCGCGAGTGGGGCCGCTGGACGCTCGAAGAGGCGATCCGCGAGCTCACGGCCGTGCCCGCGGCCGTTCTCGGCTTCGTCGACCGCGGCCTGCTTCTGCCCGGCTTCGCCGCGGATCTCGTCCTGTTCGATCCCGAGACGGTCGGCCCGGACGTCAAGACGATCGGCGAGGACCGGATCCCGGGCCAGCGGCGCTGGGCGAGCCGGCCGAAGGGCTTCAAGGCGACGATCGTGAACGGCGTCCCGATCGTGCAGGACGGCGCGATCGCCGACGAATCCGCGCGCCCCGGCTGCGTCCTGCGACCGGGCGCGCGAAGCTGAACCCGAGGCGAGGCTGATCGGGCGCCGCGAAGCGCGCCAGCGGCGCATCTTCGAGAGGGGATTCCATGCAAGCAGCGATCATCACCGGCCGGCAGCAGATCGAAGCGCGCGACTACCCCGAGCCC
>CAZFKD010000220.1:5105-7173 GCA_964519695.1 uncultured Spirochaetaceae bacterium | reverse complement strand
CGCGCTCAGAGATCCGTGCGCCGGCTATCCGAGCATTCGAGCGGGAAGTCGGGGCCGAACGCGGTCGCCGGGGTCTGGTAGCCGATCGGGGCGAGGCCCTCGGCGACCCGCCGGACGGCTTCGATCGCCGCGACCTGCGTCATCGCATAGCCGCTCGGGGTCTCGAGCATCGCGGCCGCGCGCTGGCCGCCAGCGCCCTCGGCCTCGGCGATCACGAGCGCGCGAGTCGATTCGCGCGTCGCGTCGTCCGGGCCCTCGGGCAGCGCGTCGATCCGCGCCGAGAGAAAGCGCTGCACGGCCTCGAGCCGCAGCAGCGGCGCCGCGAAGCGGCTCGCCTTCAAGAGCAGCGGGATCCGGCCCGAGACGACGACGTAGGTCTCGATGTCCGGGATCCCCGTCGAGTGGAACGCGCTCGCGAGATCCGCGAGCGGCAGCGCCACGGCGCGCAGCGGCCCCGCGCCGATGTCGAAATGCCGCTCGAGGCTCCCCATCGCGCGCCGCACGAGCACGCCCTGATGGCGGACGCGCAGGCCATCGGCGAAGGATTCGAGCATCGTGCGCGTCGTGCCGCGCGAGGCGCCGCCGCCGAGGCCGGCGAGGGCGATGCGCAGGACGAGGGGCTCATCGATGCGCGCGGCGACGTAGGCGGCGAGGCAATCGCTCGGGACGACGTCGAAGCCGACGCCGGGCAGCAGCGTGATCCCCGCGCGCCGGGCCTCGTCGTCGCGGCGGGCGAGGGCCTCGAAGACGTCGATCTCGCCGGTGACGTCGAGGTAATGGGTTCGCGTCGCGAGGCAGGCGTCGGCCATCGGCCGCGACGTCTTCGAGAAGGGGCCGGCGATGTGGAGGACGGCGGCGACGTCTTCGAGAGCGGCGGCAAGGCGCGCCGCGTCGTCGAGGGAGACGGCGCGCGTCTCGAAGCCGTGGGCCTCGCCGAGGGGCGCGAGCTTCTTCGCGTCCCGGCCGGCGAGCACGACGTCGAGCCCGCGGCGCGCGGCTTCGCGGGCGACGAGCTTGCCGGTGTAGCCCGTCGCGCCGTAGATCAGGATCCGGCCATTTGCCATTGCGGATCTCCGAAGTGCGAAGCGCGAACAACGATGCGCGGCGCGGGCGGCGAAGGCGCGACCGCCGCGCGCCGGATGCCCGAAGTCAGTTCCCCGTGAACTCGGGCCGGCGCTTCTCGAGGAAGGCCGCGATGCCCTCCTGGCCATCCTTCGTGCGGGCGCAGTCGGCGATGCCGCGGGTCTCGTGCTCCATCTGGCTCTCGAGCGAATCGTAGGCGCTGTTCAGCAGCAGCTTCTTGACGACGCCGAACGCATTCGTCGGCCCCGCCGCGAGCTGGCCCGCGAGCTTCTCCGCCGCCGGCATCAGCTCTTCGAGGGGCACGACCTGGTTCACGAGCCCCCATTCGAGGGCGAGCTCCGAGTTGAGCACGCGGTTCGTCAGCATCAGCTCGAAGGTCCGCCGCTGCCCGATGATGCGCGGCAGGAAATAGGACGAGCTGCCGTCGGGCGAGAGACCCGCGCCGGTGTAGGCCATCGTGAACTTCGCCGACTCGGAGGCGATCGCGAGATCCGTCGCGCAGACCATCGAGAACCCGGCCCCCGCCGCCGTTCCGTTCACCGCCGCAATGACCGGCGTCCGCATGCGCGCGAGACGCGAGATCGCGAGATGCAGGTTGCCCGCGAGCTCCTTGATGTAGGCCGGCGCGCGGCTGCCCGCCGCCTTCATGCCCGCGAGATCGCCGCCCGCGCAGAACATCTTGCCCTCGCCGGTCAGGATCAGCGCGCGGATGCTCGGATCCTCGTCGACCTCGATCGCCGCATGCAGCAGATCGCGCGACATCGTGAGATCGAGGGCGTTCGCATGGCTCGCCCGGGCGAGGGTCAGCGTCGCGATCGCGCCGTTTCGCTCGAGGCGCAGGGTCGAGTAGGGGGCGGGCTTCGACATCGGGGGTCCTTTCTTCGGAGCGGGCGGCCGCCGGCCGGACGGTCGGGGCGGAGCGGTTTTCGGTCCCGCCCGATCGGCCGGCCGGCCGGCCGGCCGACGCTGGATCGGGTCCGGGCGC
>CAZFKD010000220.1:1552-5095 GCA_964519695.1 uncultured Spirochaetaceae bacterium | reverse complement strand
CTTTCGTTGAAACGGCGGCCGAGGCCCAGCCGGGATCGGGTCCGGGCGCGCGGCGCTCGGACGATGCCGCGTTCTGGCGGCGATGACACGCCTCGGCCCGCATCGGCCGGCCATCCGGCCGGAATTCTTCAGGATTCCCGAGCCGGGGCAGGGCCCGGCCCGCGCGCGGGGGGGCGGCGGGGGCGGCTCGTTTCGGTACTCTCCCGCGCTCCGGAGAGGTGGCCGAGAGGCCGAAGGCGCGCCCCTGCTAAGGGCGTATAGGGAAACCTATCGAGGGTTCGAATCCCTCCCTCTCCGCCATTCGGTCTGCGGTTGCAGAGAATTCTCCCGCGAAGGCCGATCGGGTCGCAGAAAATTCCGCGATTCCGCGGGGTTTTGGCGATTGGGCTCCTTCGAATCCGAACTGGAGACAGCGGGTTGCGGGGTCAATCGGCGTCCACGCGCGCGGAAATCTCTGATGCCAAGGTGGACGGTTCGGATTCGCTCTGGATTCGCCTTGTCGAAGAACCGGGCTCAGCGAAGCCATCCTCGAAATAAGAATTCCCATGTGGCGTAGCTGGGCGAGTCCGATTCCAGAGACCGCCAGGAGTCGACCGATTCTAAACGGTCGCGATCGCTCGGCCCCCGCGTTGATTCCAGTCCATCCGACCATCTCCAGAGACTCGGGCACAGTCGATCCGAATTAACGCGGGCGGGACCTCGATGCCGCGTAATCTGCGGCATCACACGGGGTCGGCTGGAGAATCTGATTCGATGCGCCGTAGCTCATCCGTCAGCGAGGAGAGACGCCTCTCCGCTTGGGAACGAAGCGCGGACAGTCGGTCAATGCGCCGGGTCTCGCGATCGATCCGACGCCGAAGATCGGGACCATTCGACATTGGCATGGCCACGGTTCAGGAGCGACCGAAGCTCGTCGCCCTACGCAGTCTTCTTGCGCTGCGTCGCGCGGGCGGTCGACTTGGCGGGCCGCTTGCGTCCTGAACGGGAAACCTTCTTCCAGAAAGGCGAATCCTCTGCGAGCCGTCGCAGGATCTCCACCTGATCCGCCGGCGAATGTCCAGCGAGCGCCTCGAGAAGGCCGCGCTGGGCCTTTCGCTTCACATCAACACAGTCGACACGCTCAGTCTTCGCCATCGATGACCTCCAGGGGGGATCGGATCTCGATCAGAGGATACCCGCCCAATAGATTCACTGCGTGGAACGCGCGGATCCGCCGGAGCTGGACAAGATGTTTGAAATTCCAGCTGACGACGACATCAGCCCGAGCCACGGATGCCAGCGCGACATGCAGGGCATCCACGTGGGAAGCGGTCGGAACGACTTTGGCCCGCAGATAGGCATCCGCGAGCCCGGTCTCTTCCTCGGTCGTGAAGATCGGCTCCATGTAGGCCTCATGCCTCGCGTAGACGTCCTGGACGCGCTTCGGGGCACCCCCGATCTCGATCACCAGCGGCTCGCTACTGAGCAAGATGAACCATCCGTCGCGGACGCCCCTGAAGAACTTCTCGGACGCGACCCGGAATTCCTCATCGTGAACGCCGCCGAAGACCGATGTATCGACATAGGCTCGAAGCGGTCGGGCGATCGCGCTTCCCCGCCGGGTGGCCATGTTGGCTCCTCTGTCTCCAACTGGGTTGGCTCCTCATCGTCGAAGTCTTCGATGAACCCACCGAGGCCGGTACACCGCGGTTCCTCGAGCGAGATCGAACCCGGGCAGATGCTACAAGCCCCGGGCTCACCCGGCGATTGTGCATCGCAAAGTTCGCGCTGGCACAGTGTCGCCGTTCTTGAAAGGAACGTTCGCTACGACGACAGCGCGCGGGAAGTCTCCACGAGACGCAGGAGCGAATCCCTGGTTGCGAGATCGATTCCCTGATCCCAAGGATCATTCCCGGTTTGCCCGAGAAAATTCCCTGTTCCTGATCGCAGGGAATTCGGGTCTACGCTCGCGGAATCACTGAGGAATCAGAGCCGTTTTCTGGCCGAGATTGGCCGAATCCGTCGAAGTTCCCTGCTCTTTCCCATAGATCAGGGAATGTGGCGCAGAGACGGGTTCGCGACGGACTCCCCCCACCGCCATTCAGGCCGCGTCTCGCGAGGCATTCGGCCCCGGCGCACTGCAACCCGAGATGGCTCGCGATTTCGCGGCGTATTGGGCGGTTGGGTCGAGGGGATCTCGACCAGAGACGGCGATCTGGGAGCCCATCGCGCCCCACGACTCGCCTTCGTCTCCGGCCGCCCATCGGACGGTTCGGTTCGATGGGGTAACCGAATCGCCGTCATGCTCGAGCAATACGAGGTCTGCGCCGGCCTCTTCCACGGCTTCGACCGCTCGAAGTGGACGAGCGGAACCGCGCCCGAGTGCCTGATCCCCGCCGTTCTCACCGAAGTCGGAAAGCTCGTGGAGATCCTCCGGCGTTAGTCCCGTCCGGCTCCGCCCGTCTTCGGCCCGGCCACGATTCGCCGCTCGAAGAGCGAGGCGATCTCTCGCTCCCCGTAGCCGAGCTCGGCGAGCAGTACGCGTGTGTCCTGGCCCGCTGGAAAGGCGCCGCCGAGCGAAGCGGGGCGATCATTCACGATCGGCGCACCGTAGCGGAGATAGGGTCCGATCTCGGAGCTCGCCGCCTCGACGACCAGTCCGTCGGCCCGCGCCCAGTCCTGCTCGAAGAGCCAGCGCCGACACGGACCGAGATCGGCGCGCACGCAGGCGATGCCCAGCGCCGTGAGTGAGGCTTCGAGATCGTCGGCGCTTCGCTTCGCGAAGGCGGCGCCGAGCGCTTCAGCCAGCGGGCTCTCATTCGCGGACCGACCCTCCTCGGTCGCAAAGCGCGCATCGCGCGCGAGCGAGTGGAGCCCGAGGGCCTGACAGAGCCGCTCGAAGTCGCGGGCTCGTGGCGCCGCCAGGAAGATCCAGCCCTTCGAGGTCGGATAGAGGCGATAGAGCGGACCGAGTCCATGGAGGCCCTCATCGACCTCGCGCCCCCCGTGACGAGGCCCCCCGCGACCGTCGTCGACGAAGTCGGCCGACATCATCATCGCGTTCGAGAGCATCATCCGCGTCTCGATCGCGATCGCCTCGCCCGTTCGCTCGCGGTGGTAGAGCCCGGCCGCCGTCGCTGCAGCGGCGGTCACCGCCGAGTTGAAGTCGGGATTCGCCTCGTTCGCGAGCTCGAGCCGCCGGGACAAGCGTGCCCTCCCGGCCGCATCGGGCCTAGCGTCCGCCGCTGGCGGGCAGCCGGCGCCGGCCTGCGCCCAGGCCCCGCCCGCGACGGCCCCGCCCGTCACGTGGAATGCCGGTGCATCGCATTTCGGTCCCCGCGACCCGTAGGCGCCATTGTAGAGATGGACGATCCCCGGGTTGATCGCGCGCAGCGTCTCGAAGTCGATCCCCAGCCGCTCGGGAACTCCGGGTCGATAGCTGTGGAGCAGCGCGTCGGCCCGAGCGACGAGTCGATGGACGATCTCCTGCGCCTCGGGCTGCTTCATGTCGAGGGCCAGGCTCTGCTTGCCCTGCACGAGCTTGTAGGAGAATGGACCGGTGGC
>CAZFKD010000220.1:0-1542 GCA_964519695.1 uncultured Spirochaetaceae bacterium | reverse complement strand
GCGCCGAGCTCGGCGAGCTGGCTCGCGGCGTAGGGCAGCGCGATCCACATGCCGAGCTCGATCACGGTGACCCCGGAGAGCAGGCCGGCGCCGGGCGCCTGGGTCGCCTCGCGCGTTGCCCGATGTCGACTCTCTCCGTCATTCGATGAAAAGCGAGTGGGGCCAACGCCCAGGCGCGGCGCGGGGCCGCGTGGCTCGAGAGGCCGGGAAGGGACGTCGAAGACCGGGCCGAGCTGGCGGGTCGAGTGACCGTCGGGACCCGGAAGCTCGACGACGTCCCCGATCGCCTGGAACTGGGGATGGTCGAGGGCGCCACCCGGCGGCAGGAAGGGCTCGGCCGAGAGATTGCGCTCCGCGCCGAAGCGCGCGCGCCACTCGGCCCAGGTCTGCTCACCGATCCGCGACTGGATCCGCTCGCGATGGCCGCGTTTCTTCGCGCTGTCGGCCGCCGGGGACATCGACTCCAGGTAATCGATCTGACCCTCGAGTCCGAGCACGCGCAGGAAGTCTGCGAAGAGCGCCGGGCCATTCTGCGCGAATTGAATCCAGACTCCGTCCTTCGTCCGCGCGATCGAGTACGGCAGGAAAGGGGCGTCTTCGAGGCGGAGCGGAGAAGGACCGCCCGGAATCCAGCCGCCCAGGTCGTAGCTCGTCAGCGCGCGGATCAAGCTCGTCTCGACGACCTGGCCCCGTCCCCCGTCTCGCAGGCGCTCGCGCAGCGCCGAGAAGACCCCGGTCAAGAGCGCCATCGCGGCGCCGTAGGTCGCGACCGGTGCGGCCGCGAAGACGGGCCGCTCGCCGCCGAGCATCGTCGAGAACTCGTACATCCGACCGCCGCGCGCCTGCACGACGCCATCCCAGGCCGGTACGTCGCGGAAGGGACCGCCCCGCCCGAAGCCCGTCACACACGCCACCACCAGCTGGGGCGTCGAGGCGACGAGCGACTCGGGGATCAGCGACAATCGCTCGAGGCTGCCCGCTTTGAGACCGAGCAGCAGGACGTCCGCGTCTACGAGGAGCGCGTCGAGCCGCGCTCGCCCCCCGGTCGAAGCGAGATCGACCGACTCGCTCTGTTTGCCCCTCGCCCACATCGCGAAGGCCCGCTCGCGGCGCAGCGCGCTGCCCCCCGGCGGCTCGAGGGCGACGACCTCGGCGCCTGCGTCGGCGAGGGTCATGCCGGCGAGCGCGACCGAGACGCTCGGTCCGATCTCCACGACCCTGAGCCCGTCTGCGATCCCTGCTCGAGCGTTCATGACCAACTCCTTGCGGCCCTCTGCGCGAACCAGGCCAGGTCCCTCGTCAATGCGCCGGTCGAAATTCGATCGGCAGCCTCGTGTACCCGATCTGGAACTCCGAGGGCGGGCGCAGGGCGGCGCTCTCGTCGACCGTCCAGATCGGCACGCGGGCGAGCAGCTCCTCGAGCAGCACGCGGCCTTCGAGGCGCGCAACGTGGATTCCGATGCAGTGGTGGGGGCCGAAGCCGAATCCGACGTGGCGCTCGATTCGACGGTGGACGTCGAAGTGGTCCGCGTCCGGGAACTC
>CAZFKD010000219.1:0-7174 GCA_964519695.1 uncultured Spirochaetaceae bacterium | reverse complement strand
ATCCGATCCCGACGTCTACTACGTGTCGACCCATCAGTTCCCCTTCTATCCCGGCACGGGCGATCACCGCGAGATCGGCGTCGGTCGCGGCGCGGGAGCGACGTTGAACGTCCCGATGCCCGCCGGCTGCGGCGACGCCGAATACGTAGGCGTCGTGCAGCGCATCGTGACGCCCGCCGCGATCGCATTCCGGCCCGATCTGATCGTCGTCTCCTGCGGCTTCGACGCCCACCACGACGATCCGCTCGCCTCGATGGAGCTCGGCCTCGACGGTTACCGCGCGATGGCCGCGCAGCTGCGGGCGCTGGCGGACTCGCTCTGCGGCGGACGCATCGTCTACGTGCTCGAGGGCGGCTATTCGTTGTTAGGCGTGCAGGAAGGGACACAGGCGGTCCTCGAGAGCCTGGTCTCTGCGCGCGGCACCCCCCTCGCGCCGGCGCCTCCCCTCGAGCCCGGATCGATGCTCCAGGGCCTCGTCGAGCGCGCGGTCGGCGTCCACGGCAGGCGCATTCCGGATCTCGGCGCCGCCTGACGCGCCGCGCGGGGCACGTCCTTCGTTCGTCTCCCTTTCGCGAATCGTTCGTTCCGGTTTCGCCCGGCATTCGTCCTGCTCGCGCGGGGAACGCTTGCGCTGCCGAATGCCGACCGCAGCAACCCGATGGGCGGCTCGAGAAAAAGACACGACGTCCCCAAGATTCTTCTTGCGCAGGTGGGATGAAGTGGGATAAAAACCTAATCATGTGGGAAACAGTGGGATCAAGAGCCTGATCGTGCCTTCGAATCCGGGATGAAGCCCAGGGCAAGATCGATCCGGGCTGAGCGTCGAGGCGGTGGACGAGGCGAGGCGTTGGCAGAACGATGTTTCGCGGACGTTACGACCACACGATCGACGGCAAGGGGCGACTGAGCATTCCGCGGGTGTTCCGCGGCGGCCTGGAAGGCGGAGGCGAGAATCCACCGATGTTGGTCATCCAGAAAGATCACATCGCCTTGTTTCCCGCCGAGGAGTGGGCCGCAGCCGAGCGCCGCCTTCGGGCGCTGCCTGAGTTCGATCCGGACGCCCAGCGACTGCGCCGGTTCTTCTCCGCGGGCTCCCAGCCCTGCCCGGTCGATCCGCAGGGACGGATCCTGGTGCCGGGCTTCATGCGGGAGCATGCGGGTCTCGAGAGCAAGGTGATTCTCGCGGGTGTGCTCGATCGTGTGGAGATCTGGAGCCCGGCGCGATTCGAAGAGAACCAGGCCGCGACGATCGTGAACCTGGACGAGATTCAACGATCGGTGGACCAGGCACACCGTTCGACGCGTTGACAAGGGGGGACTGGAGAGCGCGAGCTCTCCAGGAGAGAGGTTGGGGTGTTCCCGGGGCACGAAGGGTCTCCGGCGCGGTTACTGGGGGGTACGTGCCGAAGATACGTGCCCCGGGACGCCCCAATGTCTTGCTCGAAGTCTCCCTCGATGAGAACACATTCAAATCGACGAAGCCCCATCCAGGGAGACCTAGCGGTCTGATCGACGGGAGGCGCCCAGCGTGGCGACCACTTCCTACCACGAACCCGTCCTTCTCGATGAAACGCTCGCACAGCTCGATCTGAAGCCCGGCGCCGTGATTCTCGACGGCACGCTCGGCGGCGGCGGTCATGCCGAAGCGATCCTCGAACGCACGGCGCCGGACGGCCTGCTGATCGGTCTCGACGTCGACCCCGACGCGATCCGCGAAGCGGGCCGGCGCCTGTCCGCCTACGGAGATCGCGTTCAGCTCGTCCAGGCCTCCTTCCGCCGTCTCGAGCAGGTCGCGCGCGAGCAGGATCCGGGCGGCCTCGACGGCGTACTGCTCGACCTCGGCGTCTCGTCCCATCAGCTCAATCGCCCCGAACGCGGCTTCCGCTTCAGTCCGGGGCCGGCGAGCCCGCTCGACATGCGCATGGACCGCGAGCACGAAGGCCCGACGGCGGCGCGCCTGCTCGCGACCCTCTCGGCGGCCGACCTCGAACGGATGTTCTCGCAGTACGGCGAGCTCCCCGGCGCGCGGCGACTCGCCCGTGCGATCGTCCAGCATCGCGAGACGGGGCAGCTCGCGACCGCCCAGGACCTGATCGCGCTGATCCAGGGGACGGGGATCGGCCACGGCCGGAGCCACAACCCCGCCACGCTCGTCTTCCAGGCTTTGCGAATCGCGGTGAACGACGAGCTCGCCGCCCTCGAAGAGGGCCTCGAGGCCGCGTTCCGCGTGCTGCGACCGGGCGGCCGACTGGTCGTTCTCACCTACCACAGCCTCGAGGACCGGATCGTGAAGCGCGCGATCCGGAGTGCCGCGAAGGGCTGTATCTGCCCGCCTTCGTTTCCGGTCTGCCGCTGCGGACGCAAGCCGCGCGTCATGCTCGCGACCCGCCGCCCGATCGAGCCTTCGGCGCGGGAGATCGAGACGAATCCGCGCGCCCGATCGGCGCGGCTGCGATCCGCCATCCGATTGGAGGCCGCATGAGCCCGCCGGGCGAGCGAACGAACGGGGCACGCGGCGCGAACGCCGCGAGCCCGGGCGGCCCGCCCGAGCGGGGAAGACAGGCCTGGATCGGGATCGACGTCTCGAGCGATCCGGCCCGCAAGACGCCGCGCGCCGTCTATCCGCTGATCGCGATGGCGGCGCTGGTCGTGCTCGCGAGCCTCGCCGTCGCCGCGGTGCGCATCGACCTGATCCGGACACGTTATGCGGTCTCGGCAGTGCTGGAGCGCGAGAACGAGCTCATCGAGGAGCAGCGCGCCCTGATCGTGCGCCGCCGCCAGCTCCGCGACCCCGTCGGGCTCGCGATGCAGGCGCGCGAGCGCGGATTCCGGCCTCCGGCCCACGTCGTCTCGCTGCCGGATCCCGCGATCGGCGAGCTCGAAGCGATCGTCGCGCCGCAGCCGGTGGTCGCGAACCCGTCCATGGCCGCCGTCTCGGCCGGCCCCGCCGACGGCGTCGGCTCCGGGAGCGGATGGCGATGAGGAGCCAGGCGCTCGACACGGCCTATCGCCGGATCACCTGGCTGCGTCTCGCCGGGCTCGCCGCCTGCGCCGTGCTGGTCGGTCGCGCCGCCCATCTGACCGTCGCGCATCCACGCGCGGAAGACCTCTACGCCGACCAGATCCAGGGCGAGCAGCGACTCGCCCCCGCGCGCGGGTTGATCGTCGACCGCAACGGCCGCGAGCTCGCGCTCACGGTCGCCTCGACCTCGATCTACGCCATTCCGCGCCTGATGAAGGACCGGATCGCGACAGCGCGCAGCGTGGCCGCGACCCTCGGCCTCGATCCGGCGCGGGTCGAGAAGCGCCTGCTCGAGCACGAGCGCTTCACCTACATCGCCCGCTGGGTCGATCCCGCGGACGCGGCGAAGCTGCGCGCGCTGAAGCTCGCGGGCATCGGAATCGATCCCGAGCCGCGCCGGAGCTATCCCGCCGGCAAGCTGGCCGCCGCCCTGATCGGCTTCGCGAACATCGACGGCCAGGGCGTGCGCGGCGTCGAGCAGATCGAGAACGAATGGCTGATCGGCCAGCCGCGCACGGTCGAAGTCGAGCGCGACGCCCGCAATCGCCCGCTCGCGCTGCACGCGACGGATCCCCGCCTCGCCGAAGGCGGCGACGTCGCATTGACCCTCGACGCCGCGATGCAGGGCGCCGCCGAAGCCGCCCTCGCCGAGGCCGTCGCCGAGCGCGGGGCGAAGGGCGGCCTCGTCCTCACGATCGACCCGAAGACCGGCGACGTGCTCGCCCTCGCCGAGGCGCCCGGCTTCGATCCGAATCGCTTCCGCGAGCTGGACTTCGCGGAGACCCGCGCGCGATCGTTCAGCGACGCGGTCGAGGCGGGCTCGACGATGAAGGTCTTCCTCGCCGCCTCCGCCCTCGACAACGGCGACATCGACCAGAGCACGCTGCTCGACACGGGCGAGGGATCGATCAAGGTACCGGGCAAGCTGATCAAGGACCGCGATCCGTTCGGCATCCTGACGCCGGCCGACATGCTGCGCGTCTCGAGCAACGTCGGCGCCGTCCAGATCGCCCAGCGCATGGGCGCCGAAGCCCAGCATCGCGGCCTGCTCCGATTCGGATTCGGCAAGCCGACCGGCTCGCGCTTCAGGGCCGAATCGGCGGGGCTGCTGCGTGCCTGGCAACGCTGGCGGCCGGTCGACCAGGCGACGGTCGCGTTCGGACAGGGATTCTCCGTGACGCCGATCCAGCTCGGTGTCGCCCTTGCCGCGCTCGCGAACGACGGCATCCGCATGAAGCCGCGGATCGTGCTCGCACGCCGCCGCGGCGAAGATCCCTGGCAGACGACCGCGCCCGAGGTCGCGGGCCAGGCCGTCTCCCCTGCCGCCGCGCGCGCCACCCTCGACATGATGCAGACCGTCGTCAGCCCGACCGGAACCGGCCGACTCGCCGGACTCGCCGGCGTCCCCGTCGCGGGCAAGACCGGCACCGCCCAGAAGCTCGATCCGAAGCTCAAGCAGTATTCGCGCAATCGCTACATCGCCTGGTTCATCGGCGTCGTCCCGGCGGACGATCCCGAGCTCGCGATCGTGGTCGCGCTCGACGAGCCGAAGGGCTTCGCGCATACCGGCGGCATGGTCGCCGCGCCCCTCTTCGCCCGGGTCGCCGCGGAGCAGCTCGCGCGCCGCGGCATCATCACCGAGCCCGAGCCGATCGCGCCGCCCCCGCCGCCGACGCTGGTCGCGAGCGCAGCGCCGCCCGCCATCGCCGCGCCACCTCCGGTCGGCGCGGCACCGCCGGCCGTCGAGACCGCAGTCATCGTCCGACCGCAGGCCTCACCGAGCGCCCTTGCGATCGAGAGGGATTTCACCGAATTGCCGCTCCGAGCGGCGATCGCGGCCCCCCCGGCCCGTCCCGCCGCCACCCCGGCGGCGGGACCTCCCCCTTCCCCGATTCTCGCGCGTATCGACGCCGAGACGGAGCCCGCGTTCGTTCCGGACTTCCTCGGCCAGACGATGGGTAACGCCCAGCGCATCGCCGAGAGCGAATCGCTCGAGATCTCGACGGTCGGAGCCATCGAAGGGCGCGTGGTGTCCCAGCTTCCCGTCGCCGGCAGCGTGCTCGAAGGCGCGAACCGGACCGTGCAGCTGCGTTTCGCCCAGCGACGGGAGGAAGGTTGATGCGGCTCTCTTCGCTGCTCGGTGCGCTTCCGCAGCCGCTCGCACCGCTCGAATGGCAGCGCGCGCGGCCGAGCGACGATCCCGCGATCCGCGGCATCCGCTACGACTCGCGCGACGTCGCGCCCGGAGACCTCTTCGTCGCGCTGCGCGGCGCGCATTCCGACGGCCATGCGTTCATCGAGCGCGCGATCGATCTCGGCGCTGCCGCGCTGCTGGTCGAGACGATGCCGGGGGCCGAGGCCCGTCGCGGCGTGCCGGCCGTGCGGGTCCCCGATACGCGCCGCGCGCTGGCGCCGATCGCCGCCCATTTCTTCGGTCATCCCGCGAGCGATCTGCGCCTGGTCGGCGTGACCGGGACGAACGGCAAGACCAGTACGACCTATCTGCTGGAGTCGATGCTCTCCCTCGCCCACTGGCGGGTCGGTCTCATCGGCACGGTCGAGATCCGTTATGCGGGCCACCACCAGCCTTCGATCAATACGACTCCCGAGAGCCTCGACCTGCAGCGCACGCTGCGCGCGATGTGCAACGAGCAGATCGACGCGGCCGTCATGGAGGTCTCGTCCCATGGCCTCGAGCTCGGCCGGGTCGACGGCTGCGCATTCCGCGCCGCCGGCTTCACGAACCTTTCCCAGGATCATCTCGACTTCCACGGCACCATGGACGCCTATTTCGACGCCAAGGCGCGGCTCTTTCGCGAGCACCTCGCGCCCGGCGCCGGCGCCGTCGTCAACATCGACGATCCGGTCGCGGAGAAGCTGATCCGGATCGCGCGTGAGGCGGGCGCGGAGGTCGTCCGCGTCGGGCGCGGCACCGACGCGGCCGCCGATCTCCGACTCGTTTCGAGCGAGATCGCGCTCTCGGGGACGCGCGCGGTGCTCGAGGACACGAGCGGTCGCTTCGAGGTCGCGCTGCCGCTGCTCGGCGATTTCAACCTCGAGAACCTGCTCGTCGCCGCCGGGCTGGCGCGCGCGCTCGGAATCGATGGCGAGACGATCGCGGCCGGTGCGGCGGCCTGCCGTCAGGTCCCGGGCCGGATGGAGCGGGTCATGGGTCCCCGCCCGGACGGGCCGACGGTGCTCGTCGACTACGCCCACACGCCGGATGCGGTCGACAAGGTCCTGCGCACCGTCCGGCCGCTCTGCCGCGGCCGGCTCGTCGCGGTTTTCGGCTGCGGCGGCGATCGCGATCGCAGCAAGCGTCCGCGCATGGCGGAGGCCGTCGCCGCCAGCGCCGACCTCGCGATCGCGACGAGCGACAATCCGAGGACGGAGGATCCGCTCGCAATCCTGGCAGACGTCGAGGCCGGACTCGGCGCCCTCGCGAAGGTCGCTGCCGATGCCCTCTTCTCGCAGCGAAGCGCGGGACGCGGATGCTATGCGACGATCCCCGACCGGCGCGAAGCGATCCGGACGGCGATCGCAGGCGCCGCTCCGGAAGACACGATCGTGCTCGCCGGCAAGGGCCACGAGGACTACCAGATCATCGGCCGGGAGAAGCTCCCCTTCGACGATCGGATCGAGGCGCGCCGCGCCCTCGCCGCCCGGAGCCGCTCATGATCGTCGGCGCGCGGGCGGATCGCATCTGCGAATGGACCGGCGGGCGCCTGCTCGCCGGCCGCGCGGACCGGCTCGCCCGCGGCACCGCGATCGACAGTCGCGCGGTCGGCCCGGACGAGCTCTTCGTCGCGATCGTCGGCCCGAACCACGACGCCCACCGCTTCGTCCCCGAGGTGCTCGCTCGCGGCGTCGCGGGGGTGCTCGTCCAGCAAGGCCGCAGCGAGCAGACGCTCGCCCCCGGCCAGGCCTTCGTGATCGAGGTGGACGACACGACCCGCGCCCTCGCCGACCTCGGCCGTGGCCATCGCCAGGACTATGCGGGCCCGCTCGTCGGCATCACGGGCAGCAATGGCAAAACGACGACCAAGGAGCTCTGCACCGCCATCCTCGAGCGGGTCGGCCCGACGCTCGCGACCCGCGGCAACCTGAACAACAACTTCGGCGTGCCGCTGACGCTGCTGCGGCGGCGCGAAG
>CAZFKD010000218.1:0-7185 GCA_964519695.1 uncultured Spirochaetaceae bacterium | reverse complement strand
AGTTCTCGACCTGGATCACCGCCTTTTCGGGGTGCAGCACACGGAAGTAGAGCACCGCGTTGACCTTGACCGAGACGTTGTCGAGCGTGATGACCTCCTGCGCCGGAACGTCCATCACGATCTCCCGCAGACCGATCCGCACCATCCGATCGACGCCCGGGATGATGAAGCGAAGACCCGCCTCCCGCGTCCCCGCATAGCGCCCGAGCCGGAACACGACGCCGCGTTCGTACTCGGGCAGGATCTTCATGCCCATCACGAGAAGAATCAACGCCAGAACGAGAAAGATCAGCCAACCCAAAACACCCCTCCTCACGCCCCTCCCGGCCAGGGCGGACACTCAGTTCAACCTTGTCCGCCATGCCGGCGGACACGGACCGTCAGACCCTGCACGGACTCGACGCGGACCACCTCGCCCGCCGCGATGGCCTCGTCTGCCTCCGCGTTCCAGTACTCGCCGCGCACGAAGATCGTGCCGCGCCGGGTCGCCGCCGGATCGATCGCCTTCTCGACACGTCCGACGAGACCGATCATCTCGTCGACGCCCGCCGTCTGCTTCGAGAGAAAGCTGCGCCCGAGACTCACCGCGACGACCGCGCCCATCGTCGAGAGCGCCGCCGCGATCGGCACGAGCACCTCCCAGAACGAAACGGTCAGGTCCGAGACCTCGGGCCGATCGAAGACCATCGTGCCGCCGATCAGGAAGCACGCGATCCCCGAGACGAAGAGCAGTCCGAAAGACACCACGAAGATCTCGGCGATCAGGAGCGCGACGCCCACCAGCACGAGCACCGCGCCGATCCAGGAGAAGGGCAGGACCTGCAGCGAGAACCCGAGCAGGACCAGACAAACGACACCGACCGCGCCGGGCAGGATCAGCCCCGGACTCTGGAACTCGATGTAGAGGCCGGCCGCCCCGAGCGCGAACAGAATGAAGGCGAGATTGGGATCGGTCAGGAAATCGAAGATTGCCTGGACGAGCGTCTGCTCGACCGGGACGATCACGTGTCCGGTGAGCGAGAGCTTGCGCTTCTCCCCGTCGACGTCGACCTCGCGTCCATCGATCGCAGCGAGCAGGTCCGCCCGACTGTTCGCGACGAGATCGATCACGCCCAGCTCGAGGGCCTTCTCCGAGGTCACGGCCTGCGAGGTCCGCACCGCCTCCTTCGCCCACTCGACGTTTCGATGCCGCTGGCTGGCGATCGACTCGACATAGGCCGCGAGATAGTTCTCCATCTTCTGCTCGACCGCGTCCCGGGCGGCGGACTTTCCATCTTCGTCTTCGGCAGCGGGCGGCGGGCTCCCGCCGAAGAGGCTGACGGGATGGGCCGCGCCGATGCTCGTCCCCGGCATCATCGCCGCTACGTTGGCCGCGAGCGTGATGAAGGTCCCTGCGGAGGTCGCCGTCGCCCCGCGCGGGCTGACGAATACGATCGTAGGCACCGACGCATTCAGCATCGCCTGGATGATGTCCTGGGTCGATGAGACGAGCCCGCCCGGCGTATCGAGCTCGATCAACACGGCTTCTGCGCCCGTCTCCTCCGCCCGGCGGATCGCCCCGATCAGGTAGTCCGCGCTCGCCGGATTGATCGAGCCGTCGATCTCGACGAGCAGGACCTCGCCCGCACGCGCCGCGGCGGGCAGCACGGCCGCGGCGACCAGGACGAGCAGCAGCGCCCGCAGGAACCCGAACGGCCGGGGGCCACCCGCGGCCGAAACGCGACGCGCGCGACTCATCGTCTGGCCCGCAGCTTCTCGATGCGATCGAGCAGCTGCGCCGCGACGCCCGACTTCTCCAGAAGCGGAAGCTCCTCGACCTGCCGATCCGGCCAGACGAAGAGAACGGCGTTGCGGTCGACCTCGAAGCCCGAATCGGTTCGCGAGATGTCGTTCGCGACGATCAGGTCACAGCCCTTGCGCGCGAGCTTGCGCTGCGCAGCGGCGACGACATCGTGGCTCTCGGCCGCGAAGCCGACGACGATCCGCGAACCCTTGTTCCGGCAGATCTCCGCGAGGATGTCCGGGTTCTGGACGAGCTCGAGCTGCAGGCTGCCCGATTCCGGGAGGTCTTCCTTCTTCAGTTTCCGGTCTGCAGCCGTCTGCGGTCGGAAATCGGCGACCGCCGCAGCTTTGATCACGATCGAAGCCGCCTCGAGCTCGGCGAGGACCGCGTCACGCATCTCGAGAGCACTCCCGACGTCGATCCGCCGAACGCCGAAGGGCGTCGGCAGCGAAGCGGCGCCCGCGACGAGCACGACCTCGGCGCCGCGCCGGGCCGCCTCGGAGGCGATCGCGAAACCCATCTTGCCCGACGAGCGATTCGTGATCGTGCGAACGCGGTCGATCGACTCCGCGGTCCCGCCGGCCGTCACGAGCACCCGTTCGCCGGCGAGGGATTTCGGCGTGAGGCGCGCCTGCGCGGCGGCGACGATCGTACCCGGGTCGCTCATGCGCCCGAGCCCCTCCCAGCCGCAGGCCAGCTCGCCCGCCTCGGGTCCGACGAAGTCGATCCCGCGCGAGCGCAGGATGGCGAGGTTGGTCTGGGGCGCCGGATGGCTCCACATGTTGACGTTCATCGCGGGGGCCAGGAGCACGGGCGCCTGCGTCGCGAGCAGGACCGTCGAGACCAGATCGTCCGCGAGACCATGGGCCATCTTCGCCATCAGGTTGGCGGTCGCCGGAGCGACGAGGATCAGCTCGGCCCAGTCGGCGAGCCCGATATGGTCGATCTCGCCCTCCTCGCCCGCGTCGAAAAGATCCCGGCGCACGCTTCGCCCCGACAGGCTCTGCAAGACGAGGGGCGACACGAAGCGCTCGGCCTCGGAGGTCAAGGCGCAGCGCACCTCGTGCCCCGCCTTGCGCAGGGCGCGCAAGAGCTCGGGCGCCTTGTAGGCGGCAATCCCACCCGTGATCGCGAGCAGGATGCGACGAGAATCCATGCAGCACGCTCCTTCGAATCCACGGGCAACCGTTCCGGCGAGACTTCGTTCGAAGTCGCTTACCGCCCTACATTAACGACTGGCGACGGACGGAGCCAATTCGCCGGCCATCGAACACGATTGGCCGCGGCCGGATCTGCGTACGAATCACCGCGCTGTGCGGGTGACCAGCCGCGCGCCTTCGCGCAGCCTGCGCGCGAGCTGCCCGGCTTCGGCCGCCTCGGCATACACGCGCACGAGTGGCTCCGTCCCGGACGCCCGGAGCATCAGGAACCCGCCATCGTCCAGCGCAAAGCGGACGCCGCCGACCGGATCGACTGCCACGACGCGGCATCGATCGATTCGCGCAGGGGGCTGCCGAGCCAATCGCTCGATGCCCGCGACGAGGGCGGAGGTGCAAGTCAGCGCGATGCGGCCACAGGCCGATCCGCCGAATCGCGCCTCGAGGCGGTCGAGCTGCGCTTCGAGGGGCTCGCCGGCCTGTGCGACCCGCTCCACCAGCAGCGCCGCGGCGAGGATCCCATCCTTGTCCGGCCCCATCGGCGCCCAGGCGAAACCGCCCGACTCGTCTCCCGCCCCGTCCACGCGCCCATCCGCAAAGGCTGCTGCGAGGTGATTGAATCCGATTGGATGGCGCTCGACCACGAGGCCATGGGCGCGGGCGACACGCTCGACGAGCGAGCCTGTGGCCGCGCCGATCGCGATGCCTCGGGCGATCCGCCCCGTCGCGGCGAGATGGTCGACGAGCAGGGCGAGGGTCTGGGTTTCGTTCAGGACCCGTCCGCGGCCGTCGACGATGGCCACCCGATCTCCGTCGCCGTCGTGGGCGATGCCGAGGGCGAGTCCCTCTGCGTCCTCGGGTCGCGAACGGAGTCTCGCCGTCAGCTCCGCGAGCCGCTCAGGGACGGGATCCGGTGCGCCCCCGCCGAAGCCGGGGTCGGGCTCCGCGCGCAGGACTTCGACGACCACGCCGAGCTCGCGCATCAGCGGCTCGAGATAGCCCGCGGCGGCGCCGTGCATCGCGTCGCAATACAGGGTGAGGGTCGCGTTCGCGAGCGCCGATCGGTCGAGCTGGGCGGAGAGCGCCGCGCGATAGCCCTCGGCGAGCGACACCCGACGCGGCGGCCGCAACGGGGGCCGGGCCGGGCTTGCGTGCGAGCGCCGGGCGACCAAGGCTTCGATTCGCCGGGCGGCGCGATCCCCGATCGGCGCGCCCGACCCGGCAAAGACCTTGAGCCCGTGGTCGGCGGGGGGGTTGTGGCTGGCGGTGAAGACGAGGCCGGCGGCGAAACGGCCGTGGGCGAGCGCGTGCGTCACCGCGGGCGTCGGGCAACAGTCCGCCGAGAGATGCGGAACGAGTCCCTCTTCTTGCAGGACTGCCGCCGCCATCTCCGCCATCGCCCGACTCGCGAAGCGGGTATCCCATCCGATCAGGACCCGTCGGCCGCGCGCCTCGTCGCGAGCCCAGGCCGCGACGGCGCGGACCAGCACCCGCAGACGGGGAAACGTGATCTCCTCGCCCAGGACACCCCGCCATCCGCTCGTCCCGAACCGGATCGCGCCGCCTTCCGCTCGCCGGGACCTGCGCCGAGTAGACGACGGCGCTGCGGCACGGGCGGCACGGGCGGCACGGGCGGCACGGACAGTGCGACGGGCGGTCATCGCGAATCGCGGAGCTTGCGCTCGAGCGCTTCCGCGACGACACGCGGCACGAACTCGTCGATGCTCGCGCCGAATCGGACGAGCTCCTTCAACCGCGACGAGCTGACGTAGAGATATTCCTGACTCGTCATGAAGAAGACGATCTCGACGTCGGGCGCGAGATGCTTGTTCATGAGCGCCATCTCGAACTCGTACTCGAAATCCGCAATGGCGCGCAGGCCGCGAATGATCGCGGTCGCGCCGATCTGCTGGGCGTAGTGGACGACGAGGCCGTCGAAGACCTGGACCGAAACGTCCTCCATGTCCTTGGTCACTTCCGTCAGGATCGCCAGACGCTCTTCGGTGCTGAAAGCGGCGGTCTTCGACACGTTGCGCGCCAGCGCCAGCACGATCTCGTCGAAGATCGCGCGGCTGCGCTGGATCAGATCGAGATGCCCGTTCGTGATCGGGTCGAAGCTGGCCGGAAACAGGGCCACCCTCCGCTTGCCAGATCGACCATTCATGCGCTCAAGAGCCTCCCTCCGGCCGGGCCCGCGCGAGCCAGGTCAGGACGGTGTCGCCATATCGCCGCTCGTCGACGACGCGCGCGCCGGCGATGGCCGGCACAGGATGACGCCTCGATCCCTCGACGACCACCGTCGAGTCCTCGCCGACGACGGGCGAGCCGAACAGGGCCGTGAGGATCGCCTCGCGCTCCTCGGACGCGTAGGGCGGATCGAAGAAGACGAGATCGAAGACCCCTTGCCCCCCGCCCTGCCAACGCTGCAAGATCGCCCGTGCATCGCAGACGACCAGGACGTGCTCGTCCCCGAGCTCGATCCCGAGCTCGGCGAGGCTGGCCGCGAGCGCGCGGGCGACGCTCCTCGATCGCTCGACCCAGACGACGACTTCAGCCCCACGGGAAAAAGCCTCGATCCCGAGCGCTCCCGTTCCCGCACAAAGATCGAGCACCCGCAAGCCCTCGACGGATCCGAGCACCGAGAACAACGACTCCCGAACCCGATCCGCCGTGGGTCGCACACCTTTCGGAACCGGACCCAACGTCCGGCCGCGCAACCGACCCGCGATGATCCGCATCGAGCCCACCTCCGCACGCCCATACGGGGATCCATCGTACCGGCCCCGGTGGCGCGCGAGATCGTTTTCTGCGCGAAATTCCGTCGCCGATAGAGAAGGCCTCCGACGTCTTGCTCGCATTCGACACGCTGTCTAGAATGCGCGCGTCTCCAGATCGGCGCTACACGAAGACACCTTCTCGTGTCACACCGGATCAGGCCGAAGGATCGAGTGATCGAATGAATGTATGTGTACTCCTGCCGAACGAATCGGCGATTCGAACCGGAACGAACAGAACTGGAACTAGGAAAGGTCCCTGATCGATGTCCAATGCTTCCGTCGAGCGTATCAAGAAGAAACTTCCGGAGCGGCTTGCCGAGGTTCGAGGCGATCGCTCCCAGCGACAGTTCGCGCGCGAGCTCGGCGTCTTCCAGCAGAACGTGAACCGCTACGAAAACGGAACGACGCCCCATACCGATTTCCTGATTACGCTGTCGACGAAGGAGAACATCTCCCTCGATTGGCTGCTGCTCGGCAAGGGCCGAATGCGCCGAAGCCGGTAGCCCGGCGACGCGCTGCCCCGGGTCCGACCGATCCGGCCCTTCAGATCGATCGCGCCGTGCGTCTCGACGAGTCGTCTCGAGGCGCACGGCGCGGCCCTGCTCACGGCCTGCCTCCCGGCTGCGCCGCATCGGTTTGCGCTCCGCACACTCGACGTGATCCCATCTGGGCATCGCCCTTCCGCTCGCCGCTGCCCCGGCATCTCCGGTTGCCGGCAGCCCATCCGCCAAGTCCGCCCCCCGTCGCCGGATTCCGACGGTCGTCCCAGTCGCGGCATGCCTCTTGCTCCTTGATTCGCCGCCTCGCGCCGGCTCGAACAGCGGCGGGGCGAACGGCGACGAAATGGAACGGAGCAAGGGATGCTGCGGCTCTTCGTGGGAATGACCATCGCGCTGACCTGCGCGGATCACTGGACGACCTACCTGTGCCTGCATGCACCGGTCGAGGGCTACGACGTCGTCGAGGCGAATCCCGTCGCGCGGTGGCTCTTCGACCGGGCCGGCCTGATTACGGGGCTCGTGATCGACACCACACTCACGATCTTCGCGATCGCCTACCTGACCCGGACAGGCGTCCTCGCCCACGGCGTCAAGATCGCCCTGCTCTGCCTCATCGCCTTCTCCACCGGCTGGGCCGTGGTGAACAACCTCGGCGCGATCGACCAGATGGGGATCGCGCCCTGGTCCGGGAGTCTCTGAAGCCATGAAGCGCATCCACCTGATCCTGCTCGCGATCTGTGCTCTCCTGACGACCACGCTCGACTTCGGCCTGCCCGCCGCGACCGGCTCCGAAGGGTTCCCGCGCGCCGAGGCGGGCACGGAGACCGGAGATGCGGAGCTGGTCGAACGCATCGCGGCGCGCCTCGCAGCGCGCCGGACCGCGCTCTCGCCCCACGAGCGCCAAGCCCTGGCCGAGACGATCGTGCGCGAGGCGCGGGCGCAGGGTCTCGAGCCCCATCTGGTCGCCG
>CAZFKD010000217.1:0-7201 GCA_964519695.1 uncultured Spirochaetaceae bacterium | reverse complement strand
TCGGAGGGGCGGTTCAGACGCCGGCCCGTCGAGGCCTGCTCCTGGGTCTGCGCCAGTCGTCCGCGCTGCAGCGACAGCTGCTGCATGTTCATGCGAGTCAGCATCGATTGGGTGATGCGCATCGATTCCTTTCCTGCCCTTCGCCTAGAGCGCCGCGAAGAGGTCGTCGAGCATCCGCGTGATGGTCGAGAGGACTCTTGCATTCGCCTGGAAGCTCGCCTGGAGCTTCACGAGCTCCGCCACCTCTTCGTCGATCGAGACGCCCGAGATCTCGTCGCGCCGATTCCGCACCGCCGCGAGCACCGAATCCTGCTGCGCGAGCGAGCGCTGGGCGCTCCGCGCCCCCTGACCGATGTCGCCGATGAAGCGCCCGAGCGCGTCCACGAGCGTCGTCGACGTTCCGGTCGGCGTCCCGGGGACGTCGCCGGCGAGATAGGTCGGGGCGTCGGCCGTGCGCAGATCCTTCAGCTGCTCGATCCAGGCCGTATCACCGGGGGCCGCCTCGGGGCCGCCGGTCACGGGATTCGCGACCGCACCGGCAGCGATATGCAGGGGCGATCCCCCCTGTGCCGGGTCGATGTCGGCCGAGAGCGCGAAGTTGCGCGCGGCGTCGTTCACGCTGGGCTGGCCCGAGAGATCGGCGAAGAAGTCGTGGGGATCGCCGTCGATGAGGCCGAGGCCGCCGCGATGGACCGCGTTGAAGCGCTCGGCGACGGTGTAGGCGAAGGCATCGAGCTCGCGGATCGCGCCCCCGACGATCGTGTCCCTCGCCTCGATCAGTCCGCCGAGCTCGCCCCCACGGATCAGCGAGGTCGCGTCGAAGGAGGTTCCCGCGCCGCTGTAGAAGACCTGCGAGAAGCCGGGATCGAAGGGATTCGGGCTCGCCGGGTCGACGACGGCGTCGAGTCGCGCCGCGATGTCCTTGTCGACGAGCGGGAGGCCGCCCGAGATCCGGACCGAGAGCATGCCCTGGTTGTCGGTGACCAGCGCGATGTCGACCTTCTCCGCCAGCGCAAGGACGAGCTGCTCGCGCTGATCGCGCAGATCGTTCGCCGGCGCCGCGACCTCCGCGGCCGCGATCTTCTGGTTCAGCGACGCGATCTCCGCGCTGATGGCGTTCACCTCGGAGAGCAGGCCCGCGATGCCGCGGTCGGCGCTGCGCTGGAGGTCGCGGAGCTGGCGGTCGGAGCCGCGGATCGAGTCGACGAGCGACTGGCCCGCCGCGAGCAGCTGGGCACGCTCCGCCTCCTGGCCCGGCACGATCGCGTTCGAGAGATCGTCGAGGGCGTCGAAGAACGAGGTCAGGTCACCGGCGAGGCCCTCGCCCTCCCGACTGCTCACGACCGACTCGAGCTGGCGATAGATCGCCGCCTCGGTATCGAGCGTCGCCTGACGCGAAGTCTCGCGGACGAGCCGCTCGCCGACGAAGCGGTCGAGGATCCGCTCGACGCTGATCTGCTCGACGCCCGTGCCGATCGAACCGGCATTCGTCATCTGCGGCAACGAGGCCTCGATGACCGAACGCTGGCGCGTATATCCCGGCGTATCGACGTTGGCGATGTTGTGACCGGTCGTGGCGATGCCGCTCTGCACCACGCGCAGGCCGCGCGTCGCCGTTCCCAGTGTGTCGAAGAGACCTGCCATGCTAGTCCTCGTCCGCCATCGCTCAGATCGCCGTCCGCACGATGCGACCGCGCCCGACGCCGTCCCCGCGCTCTCTGCCCGGCCCGTAACCGACCGGATCGGGCACCGCGCGCCCGAGCATCTTCAGCGTCTCCTGCACGCGGCGCAGCGAGCGGTCCGCGAAGCTTCCGTTCGTGTCGAGCAGGCTGCGGGTCGCCCCGATCAGGGCCGACAGGCGCGCATGCAGCTCCGGCAGACGGCCCGCTTCGTCGCCGAGCGCCTCGATCAGGGCCGAGAGCTTCATCGGTCTCTCCGGCAGCCCGAGCGCACGGGCGAGCGCCGCCACGAGCACCCGCCGAGCGTCCTCGTGCAGACGGGCCTCCTCGGCGACCAGGCGCTTCTCGTCGATCGTCCCGGCGATCCGGCCCGGGTCGAGCTCGATCAGCTCCGCCTCTTCGCGGCGCAGGACGTCGCGCAGCCGGAGATAGAGCGCCTCCTCGGCCTGCAACACGGTCTCGAGCTTCGCCACTTGTCCTGCCACGCCGTTCATCGGGTCTCTTCCTCCGACGCCTGCGCGCGCCCGAGCTGGCCTTCGAGCGAAGCCGCGATGCCGACCCCGCCATTCTCCGCGACGATCCGCGCCAGCTCCTGGTAGAAATGTTCCCGGTACATCCGCCCGGCTTCACCGCCGTCGAAGAGGCCCGTCGGATTGCGGGGCGCCGAGATCCGCAGCATCTCGCCGAGGAAATAGGCCTCGAAGGAGCGGAGCGCCGTCGCCTCGTCGGCCTTCCCCTCGCCCCGAACGCCGAGCGACAGCTCCGTCGCGACACTGACCCGATCGACCGCACCCATCACATCATCTCCACGTCTGCGCTGAGCGCTCCCGAAGCCTTGATCGCCTGCAGGATCGAGATCAGGTCGGTCGGCGTCGTGCCCATCGCGTTCAGCGCGCGCACGAGGTCCCCGATCGTGACGGTCTGCTCGATCACGTTCAGCTGGCTCTCGTCCTGGCTGGTCTCGATATCCGTGTTCTGGATCCGGGTCGTCTCTCCTTCGGAGAACGGGGCGGGCTGCGAGACCTCGTTGATGCGGTTGACGACGACGGTCAGGTTGCCGTGGGCGACCGCGACGGTGGAGACCCGGACGGAGTCGCCCATCACGATCGTGCCCGTGCGCTCGTTCAGGATGATGCGGGCGGGCTTGTCCGGGGTGACCTCGAGGATCTCGACGCGGGCCATGAAGCCGACCGCATCGTTCGCGTAGCTCGCAGGCAGCGTCAGATCGAGGGTGCCCGAGTCGCGGGCCACGGCGACGGCCTCCCGGAATTCTTCGTTGATGCGGTCGGCCGTGCGCTCGGCGGTCGTGAAATCCGGGCGATGGAGCGCCAGCTCGAACTTCTCCTGGCCGACCATCGAGTAGGCGACCTCGCGCTCGACGAGCGCGCCGCCGACCAGCGTCGCGACGGTTGGATGGTTCTGGGCGATCGAAGAGCCGCCGCCCTCCGCCGAGAAGCCGCCGATCGCGATGGGTCCCTGGGCGACCGCGTAGATCTCCCCGTCGTTGCCGCGCAGGGGCGTCATCAGCAGCATGCCGCCGGCCAGGCTCGAGGCGTCGCCGACCGAGGACACGACCGCGTCGATCGCGGATCCCGTGCGCGCGAAGGCCGGCAGCTTCGCCGTGACCATGACGGCGGCGACGTTCGCGATGCGGATCTGCTGCGGATCGAGCGCGATGCCCATCTTCGCGAGCAGGCTGCGCAGCGACTGCGTCGTGAACTGGGTGCCCTGCTTGTCGCCCGTTCCGCGCAGCCCGACGACGAGCCCGTAGCCGATGATCTGGTTCGAACGGACGCCCTTGACGGACGCGAGATCCTTGAGGCGGGCTGCGGACGCCTCATGGGCGCCTCCGGCAGCCATCAGAAGCAGCCCGAAGACGAAGCACGCGGTTCGCAGGACGGTTTGCCGCCGCCCGTACTTCGCCCTGCCCCGGTGGTGGTTTCGGATCTGCATTGCCTGCCTAGAAGGGATAGACCCAGTCGATGACGCGGCTCATCCAACCGGGACGTTGTTTGTCGTCGAGCACGCCGAGACCGTCGTAGGCGAGGCGCATTTCGGCGACCGAGTTGGAGAGGACCTGGTTCTCGATCGTCAGATCCTCCTGGCGCACCAGGCCCTCGAGCGAGATGTACTGGGCCTCGTGGTTGACGATGACCGAGCGCCGGCCGCGGATGTGGAGAACGCCGTTCGGAAGGACGCCGATCACGCGGCAGGTCACGACGCCCGTGAAGCGCCCGCTGCGGCTGGTGATCCCCTCGCCCCTGTGATCGTTCTGCGTGCGGGTCTGGGCGAAGTTGATGCCCTCACCCTCCTCCCGGGTCGTTCCCGGATCGTCGAACCCGAAGATCCGCATCAAGCCCCGGATCGGGCTCGAGACCAGCTTCTGGAAACCGACGTCCGACGAGACGGACGCGTTCAGGAGCCGCTCCGACCTGAGCTGCGTCCGCGCATCGCCGAGGGCCTGCGTCTGCTCGACGATCACGACGGTCACGAGATCGCCGATCGAGCGCGCCTTCTCGTCGAAGAACATGAAGGATGCCGACGGGGACGACCCCGACCAGATCGATCCGGCGCTCGGCGGCGGCGACGGCGGGATCTCCGGCGATTCGTAGTCCATCGGCTCGCGTCCCTCGCGAATCGAGTTCTCGACGCAGCCCGAAGCCGAAAGGAGCGCCGCGATCAGCGCGAACGCCGCGAGCGGACGTCGCCCCTCAGAACGCGACATGCACCCGCCCCGCCCCGTCGACCCGGCCCGTCAGCTCTCGCTTCGAGTCGAGGTTCACGACCCGGATCCACTCGCCGCTCGCCCCGGTCTCCCGCGCGAGCCCCGCAGCCTGGATCATCAGCGGTCCATCGATCAAGACGAGGATCACGCGATCGCCGCGCTCGACGACCGGCACGGCCTCGAAGTCGCTGCTGCGAACGAGCTGATTCCCGGCGATCCCGCGCTTCGTCCGGAGCCCGACGAGCGTCGACGGATCGCGCACGGCGTCCGGCGGCGATTCCGCGCTATCCCGGGATGAATGGACGAGATCGTCCTCGGAGAGGATGTGTCCGCGCGCGAGGGTTCGCTTCGCGACGAGCACCCGATCGGCGATCTCGACGTAGGGCGAAACCACGGCCCGCTTCACGAGCACGTCTCCCGCGTAGAGGGCGACCGTGATCGAGACCCGGCCACGAAACGGCGTCGCGCTCCGGCTCGAGAGCTCCGTACGGATCTCCCCGGATGCCCGGGAGAGATCGAAATCGAAGGCGCGCAAGGGGGGCATCTCGATGGACGCCGAGGGGTCCTCGATGCGCTCTTCGACGAAGCGTTCGAGATCCGCTCGTACCCGCTCGATCGCCGGCGACTCCGCTCGCGCAGAGACGGCGGCGCCCAGCACGACACCCATCGCGCCGAACCATGCGCCGAAAGCCCTCGTTCTTCGCTTCGACAAAACGTGCTGCCTCCATCACTGGCCTCGCAGGCCGACGACGCTCGATCCCCGTTACTGCGACAGCTGCGATGCCACGCGCAGCATCTCGTCGCCCGCCTGGATCACACGCGAGCTGACCTCGAAGGCCCGCTGCGCGAGAATCATCTGCACCAGCTCCTCGGCGACCTCGACGTTCGACCCTTCGAGGAAGCCCGCCGCGATCGAGCCGAAGCCCTGCTGCTGCGGAATCCCGGTCTGCGGATCCCCCGATGCCTCAGTCACCTCGAGGAGGTTCCCGCCCGAAGCGCGCAAGCCCGCCGGATTCGCGAAGCGGGTGAGCTGGATCTGGCCGAGGATCGCCGGCTGAGGCTGGCCAGCCTGCGTCGCGCTCACCGTGCCGTCGGGCAGCACCGTCAGGGAGATCGTGTCCGGCGGGACCGTGATGTTCGGCAGCAGCAAATAGCCGAGGGTCGTGACCACGCGCCCGTCCCCGTCGAGCTTGAAGGTGCCGTCGCGGGTGTAGACCGTCTCGCCCGTCGGACGCTGGATCTGGAAGAAGCCCGTCCCTTCGATCGCGAGATCGAGCGGGTTGCCCGTGTTGATCCGCTCGCCCGCCGAATAGATCGTGTTGACGGCAGCGAGCTGAACGCCATGACCGACCTGGACGCCCGTCGGAAGCACGGCGCCATCCGTGCCCGTAGCCCCGGGCGCCCGCAAGGTCTCGTAGAAAAGGTCCTGGAACTCGGCGCGGCCGCGTTTGAAGCCCGTCGTGCCGACGTTCGCGATGTTGTTCGCGATCGTGTCGATCTGCGATTGCTGCGCTTCCATTCCGGTCGCGGCGGTGAAGAGTGCTCTCATCAGCGGATCCCCTCGATCAGGTTCTGGGTGGTCTCGTCGTCGATCTGCATCGCGCGCAGATTCGTCTCGAAAGCGCGCTGGAGCATCACCAGCGTCGCGAGCTCACGGGTCGACTGGACGTTCGATCCTTCGATCGACTCGGGGATCAAGACGGGCGTCTTGGCGGGGGTCGCGACGGCCTCGTCACCGGCGCGAAACAGACTGTGGCCCTCGCGTACCAGCGCATGGACGTCGTCGAACTCGACGATCTTGAGGCGGCCGAAGACGTTGCCGGTCCGATCGACGATGTTGCCCGACGGATGGATCGACGCGTCGCCGTCGGCGATCAGGATCGGCCCGCCATCCCCCATCACCGCCTCGCCGGAAGGTGTCGAGAGCTGTCCGTCGCGATTGATGATGAAGTTGCCGGCGCGGGTGTAGCGCGGGCCGTTCTCGGTCTGGATCTCGAAGAATCCGCGACCGTCGATCAAGGCGTGGAGCGACGAGCCCGTATGCTGCGCGGAGCCGCGGGAGAAGTCCGTTCCGACGTGGTCCGTCCGCACGAATGCGCTACCGGGCGCGCCGGGCTGGAGATCGCCGTTCGCGTCGCGCAGCGCGGCTTCGTAGACCGTGCGGAAGATCGACTCGCTCCGCTTGTAGCCGGGCGTGCCGGCGTTGGCGAGGTTGTTCGAGACGACGTCGAGGTCGCGGAGCTGGGTCGCAGCGCCCGAGGCAGCGATGTAGGCGTCATTTCCCATCTGGATTCGAATCCCCCGCAGTCCCGAGAGCAAGGCACGTGCCAGGGTCGCAGGCGCCTTCCGGAAGCCTCTCGCAGGACTCCCGCCCCGATCGGCCGGACGCGCTCGGCAGATCCTTCCGGCTCGATCCACCGGAATGCAATGCCGCGTTGCAGATCGCAATCAAAGGCCCCCGCCCGCGACGAGGCCTGCCGGCGCGGCGGACCTGCCGCTCGCGAGCTCCTCGATGAGCGACTCGGCGAGCAGACTGATGCGCCGGCCGATCGGGGAATACGGCGCGTCGAAGACGACGGGTCTCTGACGGGCGACCGCCGCGCCCATCGCGGGATCCTCGGGCAGCACCGCGCGCAGCGGCAATGCGCGCCCGAGGAAGCGCTGCACGAGGCGCTCGAGGGCACGATGGGTCCGCTCGCCGGCCGCGCGATCCGCCACGCGGTTCACCACCAGCTCGACGCGCAAGCGCGGTGTCCGCTCCCAGAGTTGTTTCGCGGTCGCGTAGGCGTCGGCGAGG
>CAZFKD010000216.1:0-7213 GCA_964519695.1 uncultured Spirochaetaceae bacterium | reverse complement strand
GCGTCGCTGCCGCGTCGCTGGTGCTCGCGGCGGCCTGGATCGCGGCGCTGCTCGTCCCGATGCCGTCCGCGCTGGACGCAGAGGATTCCGTCGTCGCCGGCGATCTCGCGCTGCTCGGCCTCGAGGAGTCGGACGATCTCGAGGTGATCGGGGAGCTCGATCTGCTCGACTTCCTCGCCGAGCGCGAGCAGCGCGCCGCGAGGCCGCGCGGATGAGACGAGCCGATGCGTGCGCCGCTGCTCCGTTCTCTCGCCGGGCTCGCCGGCCTCGCAGAAGCGCGCTGTGCGTGCTCGCGGCCGGGCTCGCGCTCATCGGCTTCGTATTCGCTGCGGAGGGCGAGCCGGCACGGGCCGAGCCAGCGCCGCCGGCGACCGAAGAAATCCAATCCCAGCCGACGCGTGCGCCCCGCGAGCCGCGCGCGACCCGAGGCGAGCGAAGGGCGCGGCGGGAAGCGATGCGCGGCCTCGCGCGGGCCCTGCCCGAGGCGCGGCCGGTCGAGCGCCTCGCGATCGCGCGTCAGGCGATGAACCTGCCCGCCGAAGAGCGCAGCGCGCTGCGCGAGCGGCTGCGCCGATTCGATGCGCTGGCGCCGGAGGAGCGACGCGCGCTCGTCGCCGAGCTCGAGGAGCTGCTCGCCCGGGCCGACGACGACGTCGAGCGCTTCGAGCGCAATCTCGGCCGCTGGGAGCAGCTCTCCGAAGCCGAGCGCGAGCGCTATCGCGCGCAGATGCGCCGGCTGCGCGCGCTCCCGCCCGAAGAGCGGCTGCGGCTGCTCGAGGAATGGGAGCGATCGCGCGGGGGCACCGAAGCGGAGTGAATGAAGCGGCCTGACAGATGACGAATGAAGAAAGAAGCGGATCGAGATTCGAGGACTGGGACCGCGGTGTTTCACTGCGCCGCGCTCCCGCCTGCGCCCGAATCAGTCGCCCTCCGCCGCGGCGTCCGGTCCGAGCATCGTCTCCGGGCGGACCAGCCGATCGAACTCCGCCGCGTCGACCCGGCCCGAGGCGAGGGCGGCTTCGCGCAGGGTCGTGCCTTCCGTATGGGCGCGCTTCGCGATCTGCGCGGCGGCGTCGTAGCCGATCGCCGGGGCGAGGGCGGTCGCGAGCATCAGCGAGCTCTCGAGATGCGCGCGGATGCGCGCGCGCTCGAGCTCGAGATCGGCGATGCAGTTGTGCTCGAAGCTGCGCGCTGCGTCGCCGAGCCAGCGGATCGAATGCAGCAGGTTGAAGGCGAAGAGCGGATTGCAGGCATTCAGCTGCAGCTGGCCGCCGATGCCCGCGAGGCCGATCGCGACGTCGTTTGCGATGACCTGCGCGCAGACCATCACCATCGCCTCGCACTGCGTCGGGTTCACCTTCCCCGGCATGATCGAGCTGCCCGGCTCGTTCGCCGGCAGGACGAGCTCCGCGATCGCCGTCCGCGGCCCCGAGCCGAGCAGCCGCACGTCGTTCGCGATTTTCGTCAGCCCGACGGCGAGGGCACGCAGGCTGCCGTGGAACTCGACGAGCGCGTCGTGGGCCGCGATGCCGGCGAATTTGTTCTCGGCGACGCGGAAGGGCAGGCCGGTCGCTTGGGCGAGTCGCGCGACGGCGGCCTCGTCGAACCCGGCAGCGGCGTTGAGGCCCGTCCCGACCGCGGTGCCGCCGAGAGCCAGCGCGAAGACGTCGCGGAGCGCATGCTCGACCGCCGCGATCCCGCGCCGCAGCTGCGCCGCGAACGCGCCCCATTCGTCGCCGGCGCGCATCGGTACGGCGTCCATCAGATGCGTGCGACCGACCTTGACGACGTCGCGATAGACGTCCGCCTTCGACTCGAGCGCCGCGGCGAGCGAGCGGAGCGCCGGTAGCAGCGCGCCAGTCGTCTCCTCCGCGACCGCGACGTGGATCGCCGTCGGGATGACGTCGTTCGAGGACTGGCTGCGGTTCACGTGATCGTTGGGATGCACGGGCTGCTTGCTGCCGAGCCGGCCGCCGAGCCGCTCGATCGCGCGGTTCGCGATGACCTCGTTCGCGTTCATGTTCGTCTGCGTTCCCGAGCCCGTCTGCCAGACGACGAGCGGGAAATGGTCGTCGAGGCGGCCGTCGACGACCTCGTCGGCGGCCAGGGCGATCGCCCGCGCGAGGCCATCGTCGAGGACCCCGAGCGCGGCGTTCGCCTCGGCCGCTGCGCGCTTGATCCGCCCGAGCGCGCGCAGAAAGGGCCGCGGGAAGCGGTCCTCGCCGATCGCGAAGGAGCGCAGGCTGCGCTCGGTCTGGGCGCCCCAGTAGCGGTCGGCGGGGACGGCGACCTCGCCCATCGAATCGGATTCGAGCCGGGTCGGCCTCTCGTCGCGCACGGCCACCCTCCTTTTCCATCGGGCGCACGAATGGCAGCCGATTCGTCCCGACACTACGCTCGGCGCCGCGATTCGCCAGGGCGGGGCCATTCGCCAGGGCGCGGCGATCCGCGGGAGAGCGACCGGTGGCGGGCGGACGAGCGAGAGGAAGCGGTGGCCCGCGCGTCTTCGATCCCGAGGAGCCGTTCCGGCTGCTCGCCGATCCGGTCGCGCAATGGCTCGACTGGGAGGAGCAGGCGAACCTCGTCGGCTTCCGGGCGACGACGGTGCCCGTCCTGGTCGAGCTCTCGTCGATTCCCCGCGACGTCCTCGAGATCCACGTCCTGCCCGGCGCCCCGCGCGAGATCGTCGACCGCTTCTTGCGCGGCGATCAGGTCCTCTGTGCGCGCCATCCGCTGAACCGGGATCCCGCCGTTGCCTGGCAGACGACCCCGGTCGCCGAACGCTGGTCGGCCCGCTTCACCTCCTCGCGCACTCTCGCGATGTACGGCCCCGAGAGCGGTGCCGGCCTTTTCTCGCTCAAGCTCGCGACCGACCATCCGCATCCCGACTTCTTCCAGCCCGAGAAGACGAAGCTGCGCGCCGAGGCGATGGACGCCGTGCGCTGGGCCCATCATCTCGAGCGGATCGACGCTCTGCTGCCGCCCCTCGCAGGCGCTCGGCTGATTCCCGAAATCCTCGTCGCGCTCGAGAAGGGCGGCGAGTCGGGCTTTCTCGTGCGCGACCTGCGCCTCTTCCAGGATGGGCGTTATTCGCTGCCCGCGCTCTCGCTGCCCTTCGTCGGGCCTCAGCTCGCGCGAGCGCGCGGCGAGCGCTTCGAGGATTTCGGACGCGATCATTTCGCGATCCCGGTCGGGCGCGGGAAGGCACGGCTGCTACTGCGCTACGGCCTCTGGTTCGAGACGCCGAACCCGCAGAACCTCATGATGCGCTTCGACATGGGGCTGCGGCCGCTGCCGGAGATCGTGTTCCGCGACGTCGGCGACGGCGATTGCGCGACGGATGCTCATGAAGCGATGGAGGTGCCCTGGACGAAGCTCGTCGCCGACCTCCGCCCCGAGACGAAGAACTCGTTCTGGGCCTTCGGCGAAGCCGGCGAGAACGCGATCGATGCGGCGACGCTCGAGGGCTGGTACGCGGCGCACGACGCGGCCTACTTCGCAGAGCTCGCGCGGGCTTTGCCGGAGCTGGCGCCGGAAGCGGGGGTGCGAGCGGGGCGAGCCGCGACCATCGGGGCGGCGGAGCAGCTCGATCATTGGAACGCGAGCCTTCGATCAGAACGAGGCGCAGAGGCGATAGCGGCCCATTTCGAACGGGAGATTCGCCGAAAAGTGCGTTAGGCGCTCATCTTCGAGGCCAAAGCACTTCGCTCGGCGTCGACTCCATGGCAGCATCCGCCCGCGGCGGTTCCGGCTTCTCCAGGTCCCCTTCAACCGCCTCGTCCCCTTCCCCCTCGAGCAAGAGGTCCCGCGTCGCCAGATGCGGTGCGATCCGATCGCCATCTTCGACCCGCGAGCTCCGCGCCCACTCGACCTCGAAATCCCCCGGCCGCACCCAGCTCCGCACC
The DNA here is from genome assembly GCA_964519695.1 of uncultured Spirochaetaceae bacterium. Classification (GTDB taxonomy): domain Bacteria; phylum Myxococcota_A; class UBA9160; order UBA9160; family UBA4427; genus UBA4427. The sequence continues at coordinate 3,308 of CAZFKD010000216.1, read as the reverse complement.
CGGTACGAGAGGATCAGCGCGATCATCCGCAGCCCGAGCAGGAACGCGACGCGATGGCTGCCGGTCACCGACGAGTGACCCACCCGCTCGGTGTAGTTCACGGGGATCTGGATCATGCGCATCTTCTTCAGGATCGAGAGCACCATCATCTCGGGGCCGAAGAAAGAGCCATCGACGGTGAAGAAGGGCTCGATGCGTTCGAGCGCTTCGCGCCGGATGCAGCGCATGGTGCAGCCGACGTCGGTCAGCGAGGTCGTGTTGAAGAGGACCTCCATCAGCTTGGCGACGGCGTAGTTGCCCCACTTGAGGAAGAGCCCCATGTTGGCGCCTTCCCAGATCAGCTCCTTGACGGTGCGGCTGCCGTAGACGACTTCGAAGTCGTCGGCGTAGGCGAGCAGCTTGAAGACGTCCTGGCCGCGGAAGGTGCCGTCGGGCTCGCAGACGAGGATGAGATCGCCGCGCGCTTCGCGGAAGCCGCGGCGGATCGCGGCGCCGTAGCCCTGACGCGGCTCGTGGACCTCGCGGGCGCGGGTCCGAGCGACTTCTTCGCTCGTCCCGGGCGCGGCATTGTTGTTGACGACGATGATCTCGTCGACGACGCCCGTCGCTTCGAAGGATTCGATCGAGGCGCGGATCGAGTCGCGCTCGTTGTAGGTCGGCAGGACGACGGAGACGGATCTTCCGAACCACATCTCAGCGCTTCTCCGCGACGACGTACATCTGGGCCGCGAGCGGCCGGATCGGCAGCCGCAGGTAGAGCGCGACGAGCAAGGGCCATTTGGGCGCGCGGCTCTTCATCGAGAACGGCAGCAGCCCGGGGATGAGGCGGACGACGCGCAGCCCCGCGCGTTCGAGCCAGGCGCCGATGTTGCGGTCGTCGAAGATCGTGACATGGGTCGGATCGTCGAAATAATGCTCGGCGCAGCGGCGATGATTGGGCTGGATGAGCATGAGGCGCCCGCCCGGGCGCAATACGCGCTCGACGATCTCGAGCAGATCGAGGGCGCGGTCGCCCGTCAGATGCTCGAGAAAATTGCTCGCAAAGACGAGGTCGACGCTTCCGGCCGGAAGACGCCCGAGCGCGAGGGCATCTTCGACCCGCAGCTCGACCTCCGGACTCAAGAACGCGCGCATCTCGGGGTTCAGGTCGAAGGCGATGCGCCGCTTCGCGGGGAATTGATCGATGAAATCGCCGTAGCCGCAGCCGAGCTCGACGAGCGTCTCGACGGCGGGAGCGTCGCGGCGGACCCAGCGGACGATCTCTCGCCAGACTCCGCGGCGCCCGGCGAGATGGGGATAGGCGCCGACGTACGGGTTGTCGGAGTCGGCTCGGCTGGGGGAATTGCCGGCGGCGCAGCGGTCGACGACGGATTCGCTCATGGGAACCAGGTCCTGCGCGCGTCGTCGATGCGCGGCGCGAGCGCGGGATAGCGGCCGGCGAAGCGCGATTCGAGCACTGCGGCGGAAGTCGCGCGGGCCTTCGGTTCGTGGGCGGAGTAGGCGACCCAATGGAGGTAGTAGTCGAAGGCCTCCGCGGCGAGCCGCTCGCGCGCGCTCGCCGGGGCGCGCTCGGCTGCGAGCATCAGGCTCTCGAAGGCGTAGAGCGCGGCGCTCGCCTCGGGCGCGATCTCGAAGGCGGCCTGGAAATGCACCGCCTGCGCCTCGGGACTCGCGCCGCGCAGTCGCGCGAGGCGACCGCGCAGGACGTGGAGGCCGGCGCGCTGCCGGATCTCGGGGAGTCGATAACGCGAAGGGCGGACGGCGATTTCGGTGTCCCGCATGAGGCCCTGTTCGACGATCTGCTCGCCGCGGAGCGCGAGACGCGCGCGCGCGATCGGATCGCGATCCTGTTCGGCGCGTCGAACGTATTCTCGCCCCAGCGCCTGGAAGGCGAGCAGCGACGGCTCCGGGAGCGCGACCTCATGGGTCCAGAGGGACTCATTGTCGCGCCAGACGCCGCGCTGCTGATGCGCGAGCGCGGCGTGTGAAGCAAGCAGGGCCGCGACCACGAGGGCGAGCGGGCGGCGCGCGAATGCGATGCGCTGCCAGAGCTCCTCGGCGAGCAGACCGGCGCAGGCGAGCAGGCCCGCCGAGGCGAGATAGAGGTAGCGATCGGCCTGCCAAAAGCCGACGTATAAGACGCCCGAGTAGGGCAGCATCAGCGAGGCTGCGAAGAGCGCGTGGAAGGCGATGATCGGGCGCCGGCGGAGCGCGAGAAAGAGCAGCCCCGCTCCGGCAAGGGCGATCAGCGCCGAGGCGGCCCACTCGATCGGCGCGAGCGGGATGTCGACGCGCGGCCAGCGATAGTAGGCGGAGAGCGCGTGGGGCCAGATCAGCCGCTCGATCGAATGGGCAGCGATCAGCGGGGCGAAGGACACGACGTTCGAGAGATGCTCTGGATCGAGGGGCCCGGGATTTCCGGCGTCGAGCACTCGGAACGAAGCCAGCATCCGCTGGTAGCCGAGTAGGATCGCGGCCGTGAGGGCCAAATGGGGCAGGAGCGGAAGGATCGACCGCGCGAGCAGCGCGCGCGGCGATCGGAAGAGCCGTCCGGCGGAGATCGTCGTTGCCGTCGCGGCTGCGGTTACGACAGTCTCCTCGCCCGCGTCCTCCCGCGGTGTCGCCCCGGGCAGCGTTGCCGACGGCGCAGTACCGACGCGCGGCGCGAGCCACGGCCAGAAGGCGCGGTGGAGCGCCAGGACCCAGACGAGCGCGATGGCGCTGATCTTCGAGCCGAGGGCGAGCGCGGTGAAGACGAGCGTCGCGGCGTAGGCGAGGCGACGCGTGCGCGCGGCGGGCGTAGCGAGGGCGGCATGCTGGGCGAGCAGCGCGAGTAGCGAGAAGAAGGCGACGAGCAGATCCTTGCGCCCCATCACCCACGCGATTGGCTCGACATGGATCGGCGCGACGACGAACGCGATGCCGACGACGGCCGCCGCGCGCAGGCCGAGCCCCGTCCGCCGGAGAAAGGCGAAGAGCAGCGCGACGACCCCGGCGCTCAGGAGGAGATTGCCGGCATGGTGGGCGGCGGGATTCGCGAAGCCGAAGAGCCGCGTCTCGATTGCCCAGGAGAGGTCGCGGATCGGCAGCGGCTCCTCGCGCGGGAAATCCTCGACGAAGATCGCGCGCAGGCTCGCGGCGAGCGAACGCGCGTCGTAGCGCTCGGGATGGGCGAGCAGGATCTGCGGATCATCGAAATTCACGAAGTCGAAGCCGACGACCGGCGCGTGGAAGGCGAGGGCGAAGCAGAAGAGTGCGAGTGCCGCCCAGGCATCGCGGCGGGGCGCGGCCGGTGGGGTCGTTCCAGC
>CAZFKD010000215.1:0-7218 GCA_964519695.1 uncultured Spirochaetaceae bacterium | reverse complement strand
GACTCCGTCCGCGACGACGGGACGAGCCCGCGCATCCAGGCCTCGCTCGCCGAGGATCGGCTGCACCTGCTGCCCGAAGGCCGCCAGCGCGATCTCTGGACGGCGGTGACCCGGGCGACCCAGGACGATCGCGTCAAGCTGGCGCTGCTGCGCAAGCTCGAGCCCGGCATCCGCGAGCGCTACAGCGAGCCGCTGGAGCAGATCGAGGCGTGGTCGCGGCCGGCGCTGAACCGCGACGTCTCCGGCTACAAGATCCTGCCCCATCCCGATACGAAGGCGAAGGTCCTCTCGGGTCTCGTCTATTTCCCGCGGAGCGACGTCCAGCGCGGGCTCGGGACGAGCCTCTACGTCAAGCAGCTGAAGATTCCCGGTCTGCGGCCCGGCTTCCGGCTCGTCGAGACGGTGCCGTTCCAGGCGAATTGCGGGCTCGTCTTTGCGGTGACCGGGCGCAGCTTCCACGGCCGCGAGCCGCTGCCCGAAGGCTGCGGCGTGCGCGACTATCTCGCGCTGACCTACTACAACGATCCGACGCGGCGCGGGTACTAGTCCGGCGATGGGACGGAACGTCCGGCTCATCGTCGGGAACGTCCTCGTTCTCGTCTTGTTCGTCCTCTTCGCCAATCTGATCGCGGCGGGCGCCTACGACTATTCCAACTGGTGGAGCGACCGGAAGGAGAAGCCCGACGAACGCGTCGACCTGCCGAACTACCTCGACAAGGACCGCGCTCGCCTCATCTTCGAGGAGACCCGCAAGCTCGAGACCCGCTATGTCCCGTACCTCGCCTGGCAGCGGAAGGCCTTCCGCGGCGAGGTCGTCAACGTCGACGCGAAGGGGCGCCGCATCCATCGCGCGCCGGGCGGCGGCGAGCGCGGCGTCGTCCGCTTCTTCGGCGGCTCGACGACCTGGGGCACCGGCGTCGACGACGACCATACGATCCCCGCGCTCTTCAACGCGCTCCATCCCGACTGGACGGTCGTCAACCACGGCGAGTCGGGCTATTTCAGCCGCCAGGAGCTCGAGAGCCTGATCAACAGCGTGCATCTCGGCGAGCCCGTCGACCTCGTCGTCTTCTACGACGGCTACAACGACGTCCGCAACCTCTGCCGCCGCGACGTCGACCTGACGGGCCACGGCCGCCAGGCCCAGATCGCCGCCCTCGTCGATCCCGGTCCGCTGCTGCAGCAGATGTTCACGAGCGGTCTGCGCCTGCTCGTCCAGGACCTGCGCGCGCTGGCCGGGCGGCTCGTCGTCGAGGAGTCGCGCTGCATCGCCGACCCGGCCTACGGCGAACGCGTCGCGAGCATGACCTTCGCCAACTGGCGGACGGCCCGCGAGGTCGCGAGGCTCGCCGAAGCCGACTTCGTCGCGATCCTGCAGCCCGTCGCCGCGATCGGAAGCCCGAACCTCTCGCATCTCGCCGAAGACAGCTTCTCCCTCGACGACTACGCCAGCGCCCAGAAGAACCAGAACAAGCTCGGCCGCGGCGCCGACCACCGCATCGTCTATCCGATGCTCCAGCGGCGCGTCGCCGAAGCGGGCGCCGACTGGGTCCACGACCTGACCGACGCCTTCGACGGCGACGAATTCATCTACACCGGCCCCTGCCACGTCACCGAAAACGGCAACGCCATCGCCGCCCGCCGCATCAGCGAGATCGTGGCCCCCCTGCTCGCCGCAAGAGCCGACTCACGCAATCGAGCGTCCGAAACGAACGAATAACGGCTGACGAAGGCTCTCCCGAACGGCAGCCTGCATGCGCCGTCCTCGAGAACGACCTCGGCATCCAAATCCAAACCAAGATCAGAGCGTGGGAGCCGTGCTGCGCAAGCCCCGCGAGTGCCCCGGCCGAGCGGTGCGGGGTGAGATGTAATGGACGCACGCGCAGCACGGCGAAAGACGCGCCGGCGAGCCTCGACGCGTGCGTCCGAGCCACGAACCCCGCGCCGCTCGGCCGGGGCACCTGGCACGGCCTCCGCCACCCGCCTACCGCGCCCTGAAGCGCCGAGTCTCTGTCCGCGACTTCTTGATGATCGCATCCGCCGCCTTCGGATTCGCGCGGCATTCGAGCAGCGCCTGCAGCATCAGCGGGACGACGATCGTCGCGTCGGACTCGACGACGAACATCGGCGTGTCTTCCGTCAGCTTGTCCCAGGTGATCTTCTCGTTCGGCGTCGCGCCCGAGTAGGAGCCGTAGGACGTCGTCGAGTCCGAGATCTGGCAGAAATAGGCCCAGGGCTTCACTTCCTGCTGCAGGTCGTATTTGATCGACGGGACGACGCAGATCGGGAAATCGCCGGCGATGCCCCCGCCGATCTGGAAGAAGCCGACGCCGGGGCCCTGGGAGAGACGGCCGTAGTCGTCGTAGAGCTGGGCCATGTACTCGATGCCGGACTTCACGATGCGGGCATCGCATTCGCCCGTCTTGACGTGGGAGGCGAAGATGTTGCCGAAGGTCGAGTCCTCGTGGCCGGGGACGACGATCGGCAGGTTCGCCTCGGCGGCGGCCAGCAGCCAGCATTCTTCCGGATTGCCCTCGAAGAGCTTCTTCGGGAGCCGCAGCACGAGGTCGTAGAAATACTCGTGCCAGAAGCGGCGCTCGCCCTTCTGCGTCGCCTCGAGCCACATCGGCACGAGGATCTTCTCGACGGCGCGGAAGGCCTCGTCTTCCGGGATGCTCGTATCGGTGACGCGCCGCATCCGGTCTTCGAGGATCTTCGTGTCGTCGGATTTCGTGAAGTAGCGGTAGTCGGGGAAATCCTTGTAGCTGTCGTGGGCGACGAGGCGGAAGAGCGACTCTTCGAGGTTCGCGCCGGTGACCGAGAGGCCGTGGATCAGGCCGGCGCGGATGGCGGGGGCGAGGCTGATGCCGAGCTGCGCGGACGACATCGCGCCGGCGACGGCCCAGTACATCTTGCCGCCGTTCTTGCCCGGCGACTTGACGTGGTCCCAGTAGGCGAAGAGCGCGTCGCGGGTCGCGCGCGAATTGAAGTTCCGGAAGTTCCGGCAGACGAACTCGAGGATCGGGAGCGGGGTGTTGGCCATGCGGCGGCCGAATGTATCGCGCCGGGGCGGTCTCGGGCGAGAGGGGGCGGGCGCACACGGGAATTCCTCGCGATCGTCCCGGTCCGGCGCGGGCCAGGCCCGCGAATCGAACGGGGGAGGGGCGCGACTTGGAGCTTGGACGGATCGGCGTGTGGACACGGACGGAGGGGCTGGCGATCGGGGCGGCCGGGGATTTCGCCGCACGGGTCGAGGCGCTGGGCTTCGGCGCGCTCTGGATTCCCGAGGCCCTCGGCCGCGATCCCTTCGTCCACGCCGGCTACCTGCTCGCCCGGACGCAGCGCCTCGTCGTCGCGACCGGCATCGTCAACATCCATCTGCGCGAGGCGATCGCGACGGCCTGCGCGCAGCGCACGCTCCACGAGCAGTCGGGCGGGCGGTTCCTGCTCGGGCTGGGCGTCTCCCACGCGCCCTTCATGACCGGTCTGCTCGGCCGCCCCTATCCGCCGCCGGTCGCGAGCCTGCGCGCCTATCTCGACGCGATCGCAGCGGCGCCCTGGTCGGGCCCGCCGCTCGAGGGCGATCTGCCGATCGTGCTCGCGGCGCTCGGGCCGAAGATGCTCGCGCTCGCCGCCGAGCGGACGCGCGGCGCCCATCCCTATCTCGCGCCGCCTTCGAATACGGCCCGGGCGCGCGCGATCCTCGGACCGTCCGCCTGGCTCTGTCCCGAGCAGAAGCTGCTGCTCGAGAGCGATCCGGTCCAGGCGCGGACGCGCGCGCGGTCGGCGATCGCGGGCTCGCTCGCGCTGCCCAACTATCGCCGCAATCTCGAGCGTGCGGGCTTCGGGGCGGACGATTTCGAGGGCGGCGGGAGCGATCGGCTCGTCGATGCGCTCGTCGCGTGGGGGGATCTCGATGCCCTCGTCGATCGGGTCGAGGCGCACCTCGCGGCGGGGGCGAGCCACGTCTGCGTCCAGGCGCTCGATCCCGAGCATCCGACGCGGCCGGACCTGCGGCTGCTCGAGGCACTTGCGGGGCGGCTGTAGGGGCGCAGGGCGGTTTCCGAGCGGGGTGCCATGGGCAGCGGCCGAGCGGCGCGGGGCTCGTGGCTCGGACGTGCGCATCGAGACTCGCCGGCGCGTCAGCGATCTATGAGGCGGGGGCGGACTCGTTCCGCGAAGCGCTTCATCTGGTCGAGGGAATCTTCGATGCCCGCCGAGGGATCACCGGCCCAGAAGCGCAGGACGAAATGCTCCGCTCCCGCCGCGGCGAGGCTTTCGAGGTCGTCGGCGACCTGCTCGGCGGTGCCGATGAAATAGGGCCGGCCATCGGGATGACGCGGCGGGGGCGGGGCGTAGGCGTAGTCCGGGGGCAGGCCGTCGAGCCCCGCATAGCCGGATTCCTTCGCCTGCTCGGCGGGGGCATCGAGGATGCGGCATTCGGGGCATGAGTAGGAGAAGCCGTAGCCGGCGGTGCCGAGCCCGTGCTCGGCGCGCAGGCCGAGTATGCGCGCGCGGCCCTCGGCATATTGCGCGGGGGTCGGGAAGAGGGGATGCCAGCCATCGCCGAGCAGCGCGGCGCGCCGCTGCCCGCGCAGGCCGTTGCCGCCGACCCAGAGCGGCAGCGGACGCTGCAGCGGCTTCGGCTCGAAGTGGACCGGGTCGAATCGGAAATGCGTGCCGGCGTGGCCGACGGGGCCTTCGCCTTCGAAGAGCCGGCGCAGGACGACGAGCACCTCGTCCGTGATCTCGCCGCGCCGGCGCGGATCGGTCCCCAGCGCGCGCAGCTCGCCTTCGAGGAAGCCGACGCCGAGGCCGAGCGTGAGGCGGCCGCCGGAGAGCCGATCGGCGGTCGCCGCCATCTTCGCGAGCAGGCGCGGATCGCGGTAGGGCGCGACGAGGACGTCGGTGCCGAAGCGGATCTTCGAGGTCCAGCCGAGGCCGACGAGGCAGCAGCTCATCGCCTCGTACCAGTTGGCGGGGGAGAGATGGACGGCGTAGTCGGGGAGCAGCAGATGATCGCCGACCCAGACGCTCGCGAAACCGAGCGACTCGGCGGCGAGGATCAGGCGGCGGATCTTTTCGGGATCGCCGAAGGATCCCCAGGTCGGAACGACGACCCCGAATTCGATGCTCATGCGCACGGCTCCTTTTTCTGGGAGTCTATGCGGGCCGGCGCCGACCCGCGCGGGCGACGATGCAACGCAGATGCAAAGGAAGAGAGGAGAACGTCGATGTCCGAGTCCGTGCCCCGCATGTGCGGCCCGCTGTCCCCGAGCCAGGTCGCCGACCTGCTCGAGATCCAGCAGAAGATCTACTTCTACGGCTGGTGTGTGGACCACCGGCTCTTCGAGGAGCTCGACGCCCTCTTCATGCCCGACGCGACGGTCCACTACGACGTGCCGATGGGGACGAAGCTCCCCTGGCCCGAGATGAAGAAATGGCTGCCCCAGGGCCTCCAGATCTTCCGCGTCACCCAGCACAACATGTCGAATCCGATGATCGAGCTCTCGGGCGATGCGGCGCGCTCGCGGACCTACGGCCATCTGATCCATTTCCAGGAGCGGCGATCGAACGGGGAGTTCACGCCCATGCGCCACCACACGATCTACCACGACGAATGGACCCGGCAGCCGGACGGCTGGCGCATCCAGAGCCGCCGCCTCGCCCATCTGCACATCGACGGCCTGATCGTCCCGCCCGACGAGGCGAAGCATTTCCAGGCGCCGAGGCCGATCGGCATGGACTAGCGAGGGGGAGCGAACCGCGCGCAGCGAGCGGTGACCAACACGCCGCGCCAGGACTGCGCGTCGGCGCATCTTCGCGGGGGAACTCCTTGGCTCAGCGCGGCGCCCGTCTTCTCGTTCGATCCGCTCGCGGGGCGCGGAGCCGGCTCGCGCCTTTCGAGCCCTTTGCCGCTGTATCGCTCGCGGTCCTCGCCGCTCTCGTGCTGTGCGTCGCGGGCACGGCGCCGGCCGCCTCGGCGGCGAGTATCGCGAGCTTCACGCCGGAGGGGCTCGCCCGCGGCGTGCGCCAGGTCGTCGCCCGCTTCGATGCGGACATGATCCCGCTCGGCGATCCGCGCGTCTCCGCCGACGCCTTCCGCGTCGACTGCGGAGGCGAGCCGGGGCGGGCGCGCTGGGCGTCGACGCGGGAATGGGTCTACGACTTCGCCCGCGATCTGCCGGCGGGCATCCGCTGCCGCTTCGAGCGCGCGCCCGGGCTCGAGGCCCTCGATGGGACGCCGGTTCAGGGACGCGGCGTCTTTGCCTTCCATACGGGCGGGCCTGCGATCCTCCAGATCCACCCCTATCCGGGTCATTCGTCGATCGCGCTCGATCAGCGCTTCCTGCTGCGCGTCGACGCAATGCCCGATCCCGGCAGCGTCGAGCGCTTCGCCGCGATCCGCACGAATGCGATGCCGGCGCCGATCGGTCTCCGGCGGGTCGAAGGCGCGGAGCGGGCGGAGCTGATCGGGGCCGTCTGGCGGCGAGCGCCCGAGGCCGGCGATCTCGTGCTCGCGCCGCTGCTGCAATTGCCGGCGGACGCGAGCGTCGAGCTCGTCTGGGGGCCCGGCATCACGGCGAACGGCATCGCCGGCGGCGAGGCCCAGCGTCATGCCTGGAAGACGAAGCCGCCGCTCGGCCTCGAGATCCACTGCGAGCGCGAGCGGCCCGAGGCCGGCTGCCTGCCGCTGCGGTCGATCTCGCTCCGGTTCAGCGAGCCCGTCGATGTCGCGGCCGCCGAGCGGATCCGCCTCGTCCCGGTCGACGCTGCGGGCGGCCAGGCGATCGCCTTCGTGCGGTCGGATCGATCCGATCGCAGCGGCTTTGCGAGCCGTTTCGAGAGCGTCGGCGCGCTCGTTCCGAAATCCCGCCTGCGGCTCGAGCTGCCGAACGAGCTGCGCGACGAGCAGGCCCGGCCGCTGGCGCCGATCGATCCGAAGCGCCTCGAGGTCGCGATCGCGGGCATGCCGCCACTGGCAAAATTTTCCGGGCGCTTCGGCATTCTCGAATCCTCGGATGCCGTCCTGCCCGTCGCGATCCGGGGCCTCGAGGCCGATGTCCTGCCGCAGGGCGTGACGATCCGGTCGGCGGCGGCGACGGCGGCCGTGGCCACGCCGAGCGCGGCGCAGATCTGGGCCTGGCTGCGCGCGACGGACGACGATCCGCGCGACCGGGGCCGCGATGCGAAGGGCCTCCCGCGCGCGCCGGGCGA